>SBFU01000403.1 GCA_006227785.1 Burkholderiales bacterium | reverse complement strand
CAGCTTGTTGATCAGCAGGATGGCCAGCATCAGGCCGAGGAACGTGATGCTCAGGCTAACGAGCAGCAACTGCTGCACCAGCGCCCGCTTCGGTTCCAGGTCGATGCTTACGGCGATCCACGCCAGCGGGGCGGTGGCCTCAGGAGCGGAGTCGATGAAGGGATCGCTTTCGCCCAGCGGCATCAGCTCGACCGGATAAGTGAACCAGGCATGGTCGTCGTCCTGCCACTGGCCTGCCTTCTGCAGGGGCGGCAGGTGCCTGGGCGTATCGCCACGTTCCAGCCGGGTCTGATCCGGCCACACCACCATCGCGCTCTTGACGCCCGGCTCGGCCAGAGTCTGCTCGAGGAGCTTTTCCAGGACGGCAGTGTTGCCGCTGAACACGCCATACTCGGAAGCGGACGACAGATGGCGGGCCATGCTCATGCCCTGCTGCGCCACGGTTTTCTCCAGGTCGTTCAGCCGTGAATAGACATGGAAGGCGGTCAGTACCGCCGCCACCAGCAGGGCGGGCAGCAAACCGAGCATGAAGGCGCGGGTGCGGATTCTCATTGCAGCGCCTCCAGCTTCCGGGTCAGCACATCCGCGCTCGGCAGGGTGATATCGAGTGAGCGTGCGACGGTGGAATTGATGCTGATGGTGAAGCGCTTGGGATAGCGCGGGCCGCCCAGGCTGACGCTATTGCCCGACCAGCTGTCCCTGATCCAGTCCGCAGCCTCTTCGCCAACCTGCTCGGGTGTGGTGTAGAGCGCCATGATCGCCCCGCTTTTTGCCAGTGGCGCCGAATAAGCCAGCACCGGCCGCTTGAGGCGGTAGGTATGGAGAAAGAAATTCTGCAGCGAGCTGCGATGCGCCACCAGCGGATCGGGCAGTAGCAGGAAGGCCTGGCTTTCCGCCGCCAGCCCGGTCAGCGCGGGATACAGATCCGAATTCTTTTCGACGATGGCGGTACGGACCCGGGTGTCGTTGTCGCGCCCGACCGCTTGCAGTGCATCCTGCAGTTCCCGGCTCACCGGTCCCAGCGGCGCGCCGACATTCTTCAGGTCCGGCAGCGCCAGTGCCAGGAGCTGCAACTGCCGATACAGCGGCTGGTCGAGATAGAGTGCGCTGACCTGCGGCCTGCCGGAAGCCAGACGTTCGTAGGTCGACCGCGGCACCAGCAGTGACAGGACCGGCCTGCGTCCTGTGGCCAGGACCTTCTCCAGGGCCGAGGTACCGATCGCCACGGTCAGATCGCTGCCGTTCGGCACATGGCTTGCCGGGGTCGACACGGTGACTTTCCAGCCTTCACGACTCAGGGTCCGGGTCAGGCTGTCGGCTGCCTGCTGGTAGTAAGCCTTGGGCTCCGTCAGCACGACACTGACCCACGGCTGGGCAAGTGCCAAGTCCGGCAGGAGCATGGCGCTGACCAGCATCACCAGGATCAGTTTTGCCAGGGCAAGGGAGTCCCTGAAGGCCGACACGCCGGGAAGACGCAAGCTTGCGAGGGGCTGCATAAGAAGCATCGTCAGGCTAGCGAAACTCGTACTTCAGGCTGACGTAGGCCCGGCGGTCGAACACCTGGTCGCCGTAGTAGGGCATCTGGTCGGCGTCGAAGCTCTCGAACTCGCGGCCGAGCAGACTCTGCACCACGAACGCGCCCTGCAGGCGTCCCGTGGCCGTCTTCCACGATTTAGCCAGGCGCAGGTCAAGGCGGTTGTACTTGCTGTCCTGCTGCGCGCCCCGCCAGCGCAGGTCGCGGATGTGGTAGTAGCCGAGACTGGCGTCGATCCCGGCAATCCGGTGCGAAGCCAGCAGCGCCGAGGTGAAGTCGGGTACGGAGGCTTCGTACTTCTCGTTGGCGGAATCGGCACCGACCCAGGCCTGCGACAGCAGGATCCAGCTGCCTGTCTGCGGTGCCCACCTCAACTGATACTCGACACCGGTCTGGGTGACGCTGCCTTCGTTGAAGTAGTAACGGGTAATGTTGCCCTCCCGCCGCGCATCGACGATGTCGTATATGTGATTGTTGAACAGGCGCAGATCGAGGTTCAGATGGTGCCTGGGGTTGCTGTAGAGATAGCCGATCTCGACGCTGTTGTTCTTTTCGGTTTCGAGATCCTGGGTACCGAGCACGAACTGGTAGACGTCGCCGGCGATGCTTATTAACTTGATGTCCGCATGGTTGGCGTAAAGCCCCACTCCACCGGACACGGCATGGGCCGCACCGAGACGGAAGGCGTGGCCCTCTGCCGGCAGCCAGTTCACGGCCACGCGCGGCGAGACGTTGGTGCCGAGGATGTCGCGGTAATGCTCGACCATCGCCGCCGCATGCACCACCCACTGCGGCGCCGGATTCCACTCGACCGATCCCGACAGGCCGTAGATGTGGTTGCGTACCGTCGCGCCGTCGGCGATCAGGTCGGGTGCCCAGGCTTGGTCATTGCGGTATTCGAGCGCAAGCGAGTAGCGAAAGTCGTCTTCGAGATTGTCCAGGTAGCTGAAGCGCAGCCCGCTGCTGCTGACCCGGAAGTCGCCCGTCGTCTGATAGAAACCCGGAAGCTGCGGGTAGTCCTCCTCGTTGTCGTTGAAGCCGTGCTGCAGCTGCAGCGACCACTCGCGCGCCGCGCCGAGGGAGCGTCGCCATTCGACGTTGGCGAAGCCGCCGAGAAAGTCGGCATCCTGGTCCTCGCTCCACACGTAACCGACGTTGGTTCCCCGCCAGTTGCCCTTGGCCGCACCGAACTGCAGCATCAGTGCGTCGCGATTGCCGAGCTGGTAGTCGCCCCTGAAGCTGGGCTGAAGGTCGCTCGCCCGGTCATGCGCAACCGCATGGCGTTCGTCCTCGCGCCCGACCAGCCCCAGCCGCCAGCTGCCATTTTCGGTCTGCGCACCATAGCGCAGATTGGCTTCCCGGTAATTTTCTTCGCCGACCGCCACCTCGCCCATGCCGCCTAGCGTCTCCACCGAATGCCGGGTGAAGATGTGGATGGTGCCGAACAGCGAATTGATTCCGTCGTTCGCCACGTTGGGTCCCCGCACCACCTCGATGCGGTCGACATCGTCGAGGGTGACCGGAATCCCGCGCCAGAAGGTGTTGCCATAGGAGGGGCTGTAGACGCTGCGACCGTCGACCATGATCTGCATCGAACGGGGAAAGCCATCCGCCAGCCCGAGATAGCTGGCGGCCGCGGTATTTCCCCCCTGCCAGCCGACCACCATGCCGGGAACCAGCCGCAGCACATCGACCAGATGGCGGAAACCCGAGGCCTCGATCATCTCGCGGGTGATCACCGTCACCGCCGCCGGCGCGCGGTTCACCGGCTGCGACAA
>SBFU01000178.1 GCA_006227785.1 Burkholderiales bacterium | reverse complement strand
GTGGTGACCACCGGCGCCGAGGCAGCGCGCACCCGAAACTGGCTGAAGGACACGGCCTCGTTCGAGACCATGGCCTATGCACTGACCCAGCAGTCGCCCAACGTTCCCTACCTCTACATTGGCGCCGAAGACGGAAGTTTCTTTGGACTGGAGCGCGAGAGCTACGGGTTTGTGGTGAGGACCATCCGCCCTGGCGAGGGTGGGCGCCGGCACTACCAGATCGAGCAGCCAGGTGACCGTTCTCGACTGGTGCGTACCGAACAGATCATCTACGATCCGAGAAAGCGTCCCTGGTACCAGTTGGCCGTGAGCACGGGCCGGCGCGTTTTCACCGATGTCTACCGGTCCGCCGTGAAGGACCAGTTCGACCTGACCCTGGCGCATCCGATCATGGCCGGCGACGGCAAGACCCTGTTGGGCGTTTTGGCGGTGGACATGAGCCTGGCGCGCCTGGGCGAACTGATCCGCAGCACACGCATCAGCGAAAACGCGGTCACTTACCTGGTCGACAGCCGGGGCATGTTGGTGGCCTCCTCTGTCGACGAACCTCTGAGCCGCATGGTGGATGGCCGCCACCAGCTGCTGTCGCCGCTTGAAAGCCGGGAGCCCCTGGTCCGGGAATCGTTCACCCAACTGAGGGCCCAACACGGCAAGAACGTGGACACGGGCCTGGTCTGGCTGGACATGCCTGAGCATTGGCTGGAGCGGCTGGGTCTTCAGTCCAACCGCCTGATTGCTCTGCAACGTCCGTTCGGCCGCAAGTACGAACTGGACTGGCAGCTGATCGTGGTGGCCCCCGAATCGGACTTCACCGACTCGGTCATGCTGGCCCGGCGCTGGGCGCTGTTGGGTACGGCCCTGCTCACCGTGTTGTGCGCCTGGGCTGCCTTTGTGGTGGGACGCGGCCTGTCGCGCCAGTTCCAGCAGCTGAATGCCTCGGCGACGGCTGTGGGGGCCGGCTCGGTACCCCCCATTCAGCATGCGTCGCGATTTGCCGAGGTGCACCACCTCTCCCAGGTCATGCACAACAGCGCCCAGGCACTGCAAAGCTACACCCAGGAGATCCGTCAGAAAAACGAGCAGCTTCAGGAGGCCGCCCAGTTGCTCGAACAGCGGGTCGCGCAACGAACGGCGGAGCTGGCGGCCTCGCGCGAAGAGGCCCTGGCCGCGGTGAAAGCCAAAGCTGGCTTCCTGGCGGTGATGAGCCATGAGATCCGGACACCCTTGAACGGGGTGGTCGGCATGAGCGAGCTGCTGCGCGATTCCAACCTGACCGCGGCCCAGTCGGAGCTGATGGATGTGCTCAAGGTCTCCAGCGAACAGCTCTTGTCCGTGGTGGACGACATCCTGGACTTTTCCCGCATCGAATCGGGCAAACTGACACTGGAAGACCGCCCGTTCGACCTCAAGGCAGCCATCCGGGACGCCGTGGACATGGTGCGACTCAAGGCCCGGGAAAAAGGTCTGCATCTGAGCCTTCAGGTGGCCCCGACCGTGCCCGATGCCGTCCGGGGTGATGTGACCCGACTGCGGCAGGTCCTGTTGAACCTGCTGACCAATGCGGTGAAGTTCACGGCGCAGGGCGAGGTGACCCTGCGTGTCTGGTGCGATGCGCCTGCCTCTGGTGGGTCTGCGGCGCTTCACTTCAGTGTGACGGACACCGGTGTCGGCATCCGGCCGGAACGCATTCACGAGCTCTTTCAGCCTTTTGCCCAGGGCGACACGTCGACCACCCGGGTCTACGGCGGAACCGGTCTGGGTCTGATGATTTGCAAACACCTGGTCGAAATGATGGGTGGGCAGATCGGCGTCACCAGCGAGCCGGGCGCCGGTTCCACGTTCCGGTTTGAACTCCCTGTCCGCTCCGCCAAGCTGATCGACGTCCAGAGCCCCTTGTCCAGGGAGCTGCCCAGGGCCACCGGAGACCATCGTGTGCTGGCGGTTGACGACCATCCGGGCAACCTCAAGGTGATGTCGGCGATGCTGGAGCGGCTGGGCTATCGGTACGACACCTGCCCGGACGGCCGACAGGCACTGGACAAGGTGCTTCAGACGAAAGAAGACGGCCAGCGATACCGTGTGCTGCTGCTGGACCTGCACATGCCCGGCCTTGACGGTCTGGCGACGGCCCGCGCGATCCGCGGTGCGTTGCAGGATCGGTCGCCCCTGATGGTCGGCGTATCGGCCTCGTCACTGGGCGAAGACCGCCAGCGCTGCCTGGACGCCGGCATGGCGGCCTATCTGGCCAAACCCATTGAACTTGAGCAACTGGCCCGCACCCTGGACGAACTGACCCGTGGCGTCGACCCGGCCCGTTTGAATCCGCTGCCTGTGGCGCAGCTTGAGGTGCCGATCCGCGTTCCGGATCGGTTGGACGACGGCGCACCGGATCAGGTGCCCTGGGTCGACCTGCAGCGGTGGGCTTCCTTTGCGGCATTTGACGATGCCGACAGGCAGCTGCGCCATGGCGTGGTCGACGATTTCCTGCAGGATCTGCCTGCCCGCCTGGAGCTCATTCAACGGGCCCACACATCGCGCGCCGTCAATGATTTGCATCTGGCGCTGCACCACCTCAAGGGCGCGGCGTCCAATGTGGGTGCGGCGCGGCTTGCCGCGCATTGCGAATGGCTGGACCGCGAAGCCCTGGCAGGCGAGCTGGACGCGATGCGTCTGTCTTTGCTTGAGCAGGATGCGTCCCACACAGTCCAGGTTCTGAAGGACATGCAGTCGGGCCAATGACGCGCTCAAGGACCGAATAAACGGTATATACGGTATATATGGTTAAAATCCGTGCTCCGAATTCACCGTATCAAGGATCCCGGACATGTCCAACCCCTCTGTCAAGAACGAACGCAAAAAGCCGAAGCTGGTGCGCGACAGCTTCACCATCCCGAAAAGCGAATACGCCGCCATCGACACCCTGAAGACCCGTGCCATTGCACTGGGCAGCAGTGTCAAGAAAAGTGAGCTGCTGCGGGCAGGCCTGTTGGCCCTGCAGGCCATGACGGACGCTCAGTTCAAGCTCGCCATCAGCGCTGTTCCTCAGCTCAAGACCGGCCGTCCGGCCGCTGACACCACCGCCGCGCCTGCGGCACCCGCTCCGAGCACCCCCAAGAAGGCCGTCACACAGGCCAAACCCAAGCTGGCGAACGCCCGAGCGGTGAGCAAGCCCGCTGGCAAGACAGCGCCGGCACCAACCCGGCCTGTGGCCACGCCCACCAGGCGTGCGGCAGCGAAGCCCGCCACCCGCGCCGCCAAGCCCGCCAGCTGACGCGGGCAGCGAAGCCCGCCACCCGCGCCGCCAAGCCCGCCAGCTGACGCG
>SBFU01000041.1 GCA_006227785.1 Burkholderiales bacterium | reverse complement strand
AAGCTGTGGCAGTTCTCGATGTAGCGGTTGGCCGGTACCGATGCCAATACCTGGGTGCCGCCATTGAAAGTGCCTGCCGGAATCACATTGGGCACATTGCTGCCCGCAGCTGCCACGGTCCAGCTGATCTGGCTGAAGGGAATGGTTTCGCCCTGGCCGTTGGTCAGGTTGGCCGGGGAGGTGACGCTCAGCGTTGCACTCGCCGGGCCGTTGGCGGCGTTGGTGCGACGGTAGGAAGCGCCAATCAGGACCTGCTGGGCAGGATTCGGACAAGTCGCATACCCATCCAGCAAGCTTGTGGACTGGGTGCTGTTGCTTGTCATCGGCAGCACAGTGCCGTTGCCCAGCTGGACCGCCGGGACACTCACCTGTACCAGATTGATGGTGCTGTTGTTGCTGTCGTAGCTGCCGTTGCCCACGTGCAGGAAAACACGGCGTGTGGCCGCACCAATGGTCAGCGACCAGGCATGTGCCAGGTCAGAAGACGCCACGGCGACCACCAGCAAGAGCAGCGATGCCGGCAGGCGCCTTCTGGTACGACCGCCGGACTCGACGCGGTTCAGCACTGGTCTGCACCCGCTGCAGGTCAGGGCATGGAGGCGGTGTAGGTAACCTGCCCGGTGTAGGTGCCCGGTGCCACGATGGCGCTGTTGGCGAAGCTGTAGGTCCAGGTCGCGGTGCGGTTGGTCAGGCGGCCTGCGTTCAGCGTCGGGTTGGCGGTCGCGCCGACAGCAGGAACAGGAAAGGTCCCATCCGAGCTGGTGGCCGTGATTTCCGACCAGGGAATGGTGTCCGTGCCGTTGGTCAGCCCGCTTCCGCTGCCGCCCGCCGTGATCTCTACCTGCCCGTTGTTCCCCAGAACACGGACGGGAACGGCGTTACCTGTGATGCTGCCGGCCGGCGAAGCGGCACCCGCGCCCACATCGGTGGGGTTGGTGGTGTAGTCAAACACCGCCGTATCGATGGCAGGGTTGGTGGCCAGGGCGGCATTGCCCGTTCCAACGGCAAGGAACAGAATCCGCGGGATCACAACTTGGAAGTTGAGCCGGGCATTGGCAGAGCCAGCCCCGGTTACCAGCTGTGATTCGGCCGAAGCCATCATGGGTGCGGCAAGGGCAGCAGCGGCCAGAGCGCTGAGCAGGAAAGTAGACTTTTTCATGGCAGATCCTGAATCATTGGGTCAGAGCGTGGGCTCATGTAAGACGGCCAACCCTCTTGAGCTGACACGGTAGGTTCAAAGGCTAAACGTTTAGAGGTACTGTGTAAACGCAGCAGGTGCGCAAAACCTCACAGGTGGCGGGAAAGCAGGCGCCAGTCAAGACCAAAGGTCGCGGAGGAGGGATAAGCGGACATGATCTGGCTCAAGTTTTTGCGCCTTGTGTCGTGATCAGACGAGGGTATTCATTTATGCTGCCTTCGGACATGTGCCGCACGGGGCAGCGCGGGCACGAAGCTCGGGGAAAATCGACAGATACCAGGAGCAGGTCAATGGTCGTGGACAACAGCCAGGGCGATGACGCCGCCCTTTATGAGATGGTGTACGCCAGTCTGGCAACACACGCCATGACCGAAGCCGAGCTGAGCGATCTGCTGCGCAGTGCCCGCGAGGCCAACCGGCGCCACGGCATCACCGGCATGTTGGTCTACCACGGCATGGAGTTTCTGCAGCTGATCGAGGGCGAGCGCGAGACGGTGCGCCGCCTGATAGCCAACATCGAGCGCGATCCGCGCCACGAGCATGTGGATGTGATCTGGGAAGGCCCGGTGCGACGGCGCAGCTTCCAGCAGTGGTCGATGGGTTTTGTGGTGCCCGACGACAGGGATCTGCGCAGGCTGCCTGGTTTTGAGCCCACCGACACGCCCTCACTGGCGGTTGTGACCAAGGGCGAGCCGGGTCGGCGCGTGCTGATGACGCTGCGGGAACAACTGCTCGGGACAGACGCGCGTCGGGCGGTGTAGCGCGCGCGGACAGAGCGCATCACTTGGGCGCTCTGGTCATCTGCGCTTCTCTCTTCATTCCCGCTTCATTTCCGCGCACAGCCTGACACAGCGAAAGCGGGGGCAGGCATCCACGAGTGCCAGGCATCTCCCCCGCCGTCAGCGCCTTCCGTAGGTGTCTTCCAGGCGGACGATGTCGTCTTCGCCCAGGTAGCCGCCTGACTGCACTTCAATCATCTCCAGTTCGACCTTGCCGGGGTTGCTCAGCCGGTGTACCTCGCCGATGGGGATGTAGGTGGACTGGTTTTCGGTCAGCAGGAAGGTTTCGGCACCGCGGGTGACTTCGGCGGTGCCGCGGACGACGATCCAGTGTTCGGCGCGGTGGTGGTGCTTCTGCAGGCTGAGGCTGGCGCCGGGGTGGACGCAGATGCGCTTGACCTGGAAGCGGGCGCCGGCGTCGACGCTGTCGTACCAGCCCCAGGGGCGGGCGACTTTGCGGTGGCTGGTGGCTTGCGAGGTCTGGCGGGCCTCCAGCTCGGCCACCACCTGCTTGACCTGTTCGGCATGGCCGGCGTCGGCCACCAGCAGGGCATCGGGCGTGTCGATGATGAGCAGGTCGGACGTGCCCAGGGCCACCACCGGGCGGTGCGGGGCGTGGATGTAGGTGCCGCTGGCCTGCATGGCCAGGCCCTGGCCGTGGACCCGGTTGCCCTGGCCATCGGCCGGGCTGAGCTCGGCCACCGCGTTCCAGCTGCCGACATCACTCCATCCACCGGCGTAGGGCACGACGGCCAGCGGGCTGTGGTGTTCCATGACGGCGTGGTCGATGCTTTGTGAGCGACAGGCAGCGAAGGCACTGGCGTCGGGACGGACGAAGGCGCCGTCGGGTTGCGCACCGGCCATGGCCTGGCGGCAGCTGGCCAGGATGTCCGGCGCGTGTTGCTCCAGTGCGGTCAGCAGGACATCGGCACGGCACAGGAAGATGCCCGCGTTCCACAGCGCGCGGCCTTCGAGGATGAGGGCCTGGGCCTTGTCGGCCGGGGGCTTTTCAATGAAGCGTTCGACCGCACGGCTGTCGTCGGGGCGCGGCTCGCCTTGCAGGATGTAGCCGTAGGCGGTGCTGGGAAAGGTGGGCTGGATGCCGAACACCACGATGGCGCCAGCCTCGGCCGCGATCCGCCCGCGTTGCACGGTCTGGGCGAAGGCGTCGCGGTCCGGGATGTGATGGTCGGAGGGGCAGAACAGCATCAGCGCCGTGGGCGGCGCCTGCAGCGCGGCCAGCGCCATGGCGGCGGCGGTGTTGCGGGCGGCCGGCTCCAGCACCACGGTGCCGCGCTGCCCTGCGCGCTCGATCTCGTCGGCCACCAGGAAGCGGTGGTCCTCGG
>SBFU01000459.1 GCA_006227785.1 Burkholderiales bacterium | reverse complement strand
GGCCACCGATTTGAAGCCCGGCATGGTCTTGGGGTTGACGCCCAGCACGATCTGGGGTGCCGCGCCCTGCAGCACGAACGCGCGCATGGGTTGACCCTTGAACTGCATGTTGACCGTGTGTTCGAAGGCGCCGGAGACGACATCGGCGCTGCCACCGACCACCGCCTGCAGGGCGCGCGAGCCGCCGGCGAAGTCGACGATATTGACATCCAGTCCCTCTTCCTTGAAGTAGCCCAGCTGCTCCGCGATGGTCAGCGGCAGGTAGTAGAAGAGATTCTTTCCGCCGACGGCAATGGTGACCTTGGGCTTTTCCAGGTTCTGGGCAAAGGCCAGATGGGGCAGGGTGGTGGCGGCCAGTCCGCCGACGATCAGATGGCGTCGCTGCATGCTGTGTCTCCTGGTGTTGTTGCCGGGCCCCATGCCCGGGTCTCTCAACATACTAAACCGGATGACCCGCCCTTGCAGGTCGCATGGGCGCCTTGTGCTGTCGAGGTTTTCCCTGATGGGCGGGTTGCCTCAGGCCACATGCAGGCCGTCGACAAACACCTTGAGTTCGCCGGGCCCGAAGGCGGTCCAGGTCTCGTTCGACGTCAGCGGCGTGGTGACGATGACCGTGGCCCGGTCGCCTGGCTGGTTCACCTCGGCGAAATTGACCGTCCAGTCGTGGTCCATCAGGGTGGCCGGGGCAAATGGGTACTGGCGTGTCAGGTGGTGCAGCTTGGTGCTGCAGTGGGCCCACATGGCCTCACCGTTGGAAAGCAGGAAATTGGCGGTGCCGAACGCCGTGAGCTGCGGGATGAGTTCGCGCAACGTGCGGGTGAGTTCGCTGACGCTGGGCAGACCGGCATGGGATTTGGCCAGCTCCTGCATCAGCCAGCAGAAGGCGCGCTCGCTGTCGGTGGTGCCCACGGGCCGGAAGGCGCTGTGCAGTTTGGGGTGGTAGTCCTTGAGGTCGCCGTTGTGGGCGAACACCCAGTGCCGGCCCCAGAGCTCACGGGTGAACGGATGGGCGTTCTCTAGGCAGACCTCGCCAATGGTCGCCTTGCGCACATGGGCGATGATGTTCTTGCTCTTGAGCGGGTAGCTGCGCAGGAACTCGGCCATGCGCGAGTCGGCGGCGCTTTCGTGCTCAACGAACAGCCGCAGGCCGCGCCCCTCGAAGAAGGCAATGCCCCAGCCGTCGGCATGGTGGTCGGTGCGTCCGCCGCGCTGGCAGAAGCCGGTGAAGCTGAATGACGCGTCGGTCGGCGTGGCGCAGTTGAGACCCAGAAGCTGACACACTAGAACACCCCCCTGTGCCGCTGCGCGGCTTCCCCCCTTGAAGGGGGAACCGCACCTGCGGCCCGGCAGAGCCGGTTCCGTGGCGCGTGCTGGATGAAGAGACTTCGGTACGGCGAGGGCTTGCGCACGTCTGAATTCCGGTGACCAAAGCCTTATTGTCCTGCAGACGGGCCCTCGCGCAGGCGCCAGGCGGCCCAGAGGGCGGCGGTGCAGACCAGGGCCAGCATGACAAAAGTCTCATTGAACGCAGCCAGGCGCTCCGAGCCGCCGCCGGGACTGTCCAGCGCGAAGCCGTGGGCCCGGGCGCGCCATTCCAGCACGATGCCGCACAGGCTCACGCCAGCGGCCCCGCCCAGCATACGCAGGAAGTTGATGACACTGGCCCCCTGGGGGATGACCATGCGGTCCAGCGACCGCATGGAACCGATGTTGAGCGAGGGCAGGATGAAGCCCAGGCCGATGCGCCCGAGGATGGCCCAGGCGACCAGGAGCGGGATCACCTGGGCCGGCCGGTCCAGGTCGATGGTGACCACCAGTGCGAACGACGCGGCCAGCAGCACCAGCCCGAAGCTCACCAGCCGGTGCGTGGGCTGGCGGTCGGCCAGGCGGCCCACCAGGGCGATGGTCACGGCCAGCACCAGGCCGGCCGGTAGCAGGATGGTGCCCACGTAGGAGGCCGACAGGCCCAGGCCCATCTGCATGTAGACCGGCAGCAGGTAGGTGGAACCGAACAGGGCGATGCCGTAGATGAAGGCCACCAGGCTGCCCATGGTGAAGCGCCGGTCCGTGAACAGGGACAGGTTCATGAGCGGGTCGACGCCCTCGGTGGGGTGGCGCCGCCGGGCTTTGAGGGTGCGCCGCTGCAGCCAGATGAACACCAGCAGAAGCACCAGCGCCGACAGCAGCAGGCCCAGTGCCATGGCCGGGGTGCCACCTTGCAGTTGCACCAGTCCGTTGAGCAGGCACAGGGTGCCGGTGGCGGCCAGTGCCAGGCCCACCCAGTCCAGGCCGGCGCCTTTGGGGTCGGCCGCCTGGCCGCCGGGAGAGGTCACGGGCACGAAGCGGCTGGCCAGCCAGAGCGAGGCGATGCAGAAGGGGACCACCATGAAGAAGATGGAACGCCAGCCGAAACCGTCGACCAGCAGGCCACCAATGCTGGGACCGATGGCCGGTGCCAGCACCACACCCATGCCGAAGATGCCGCTGGCCCGCCCCTGTTCATGCGGTTCGAAGGCCCGCAGGATGATGATGGCCGGAATCGGTTGCAACACCCCGGCGGCCAGACCTTCGGCCACCCGGGCCGCCAGCACCAGCGGGTAGTGGTTGGCGACGCCGCCAGCCACACCCCCGACCAGCAGCAACCAGATGCAGGCGGCATAGGTTCGCCGGTAGCCGTGGCGCGCCAGCAGCCAGGGCGTGGTCAGCATGGACACCGTCATCGCCGCCATGAAGGCCGAGGTCACCCACTGGGCACGCTCCTGGCCCAGCACGAAGTGCTGGCTCATGTCCGGAATGGCCACGTTGATGATGGTCGAGGACATGATGGCGGCCATGGTGCCGACCATCACCGACAGCAGCAGCAGCCAGCGGTAGCGCTCGCCGTAGCGTTCGCGCAGGGCCGGCAGGGAGCCAGGTGGGTGTGTCACGCCTGGGGTCTTCAGGTCCGTGGACGGCGCCACATCCGCCACAGCCGGATGCCCAGCAGCACCAGCGGCACGCTGTGCAGCAGCAGGTCGAAAATATCCAGCGGTTTCGTCAGCGTGCCCTGGGAAAGCATGCGCAATTTCTCGATGAGGTGCGGCTCGGGCACGACGGGCGCCACCGCCAGCCAGAGCGCGATGGCGATCAGCAGCGCGAGCGGGAAACGGTCAAGCCAGCCCATCATGCGCCCTGTTCTGCGCTGAAGCGCGCCACGCAGGCACTGCAGATGCAGGCCTGGCCGAGCGCTGAGTCGGGCAGACGTGCCAGCAGGTCGGGTTCGAACGTGGCGCCCACACACCAGCAGGGTCCCTGGGGCACCCCCGTCGCGCGTTCGATCTCTATC
>SBFU01000337.1 GCA_006227785.1 Burkholderiales bacterium | reverse complement strand
AGCCTCATGACCCTGGAGGCCTACAGCAAGTGGCGCAAGGCGCACAAGGGCGAGGTCATCGCCCACCGCAAGCTGCGCAGCGTGCAGCTGGGCGAGCACATCAACCTGCAGTTCGAGAGCGAGACCACCATCCGCTACCAGATCCAGGAGATGCTGCGCATCGAGAAGATCTTCGAGGAAGAGGGCATCCAGGACGAGGTCGAGGCCTACGCGCCGCTGGTGCCCGATGGCAGCAACTGGAAGGCGACCATGATGATCGAGTACACCGACATCAACGAGCGCAAGCGTGAGCTGGCGCGGCTGATCGGTGTCGAGGACCGGCTGTTCATCGAGGTCGAGGGTTACCAGCGCGTCTACGCCATCGCCGACGAGGACCTGGACCGCGAGAACGAGGTCAAGACCAGCGCGGTGCACTTTGTTCGCTTCGAGTTCACACCGCCCATGGTGGCCGCCCTCAAGGCCGGCGCCGCCGCCAAGCTCGGCTGCGACCACACCCACTACCCCGCACATGTGCAAATCGGGCCCGAGACGCTGGCGAGTCTGGCGGGTGACTTGAAGTGACAGGGGTCCCCGGCGCCATCCGGGGATGGCTTGTCCATAATGTGGCCTGACCCGTCGACTTTCCAAGACCGGGCGCCGTTGTACGGCGCCCTCTGTTTTTTGCTGGCATGCTGTTCCTGCTTTCCCCCGCCAAGTCGCTCGACTACGAATCTCCTGTCCCGACCGCGGTGCACACGCGGCCGCAGTTCGTGCCGCAGGCGGCCGAGCTGATTGGCGTGTTGCGGCAGAAGTCGCCGCAGCAGATCGCCGAGCTGATGGACCTGTCGGATGCGCTGGCCGGGTTGAACGCGGCGCGGTACGAGGCCTGGTCGACCCAGTTCACCGCCCGCAACTCGCGCCAGGCGGTGCTGGCCTTTGATGGCGACGTGTACGGAGGCCTTGACGCCCGTTCGTTGTCCGAAGACGATCTGCTGTGGTTGCAGGAGCACCTGTGCATTCTCAGCGGCCTGTATGGTGTGCTGCGGCCGCTGGACCGCATGCAGCCCTACCGGCTGGAGATGGGCACCCGCCTGGCCACGGAGCGGGGCAGCAACCTCTACCAGTTCTGGGGCCGGCAGATTGCCGAGCACCTGAACACACGGGCGCGTGGCCAGAAGACACCGGTGGTGGTCAACCTGGCCAGCGAGGAGTATTTCAAGGCGGTGGACCGCAAGGCGCTGCTGCCCCGGGTGGTGACCTGTGTGTTCGAGGAACGCAAGGGCACGGGCTACAAGGTGGTCAGCTTCATGGCCAAACGGGCGCGCGGGCTGATGATGCGCTACGCGGTGGCGCAGCGCATCGAAACACCCGAGGCGCTGAAGGCCTTCGACCTGGAGGGCTACCGGTATGTGCCGGCGGCGTCCGACACCGACCGTCTGGTGTTCCGGCGCGAGGGCAAACCGGTCTGAGGACCGGCGAACAGGAGGCGTTTGGCATGAGTCAGATCATCACCCTGGAGCTCAAGCGCTGGATTCTTGAGCAGGCCCGCGATGGCCACAGCCCCGAGTCGGTGCTGGCCGCCATGCAGGCCTCGGGCTGGCAGACCGATGTGGCCATCCGCGCGCTGGAAGACACCTTGCAACAGCACCTGCAGCAGACACAGGCTGCCGCGGCTGCCTCCGGCGGCCCGGTGGGTGTGCCGGTGCCCGACCTGGACCTGACCGGCTCGCCGTCGCGCATCGACGCCGGTGACCGGGAGGTGGAGGTGATTGCCACGCTGGGTTCGCCGCGGGTGGTGGTGCTGGGCGGGCTGCTCAGCGACGAGGAATGCGACGGCCTGATCGAGGCGGCGCGTCCGCGGCTGGCGCGTTCGCTGACGGTGCAGACCCAGACCGGCGGCGAGGAGGCCAACCCGGACCGGACCAGCCAGGGCATGTTCTTCCAGCGCGGCGAAAGCGAGCTCATCAGCCGCATCGAGGCGCGCATTGCCCGCCTGGTGCAGTGGCCGGTGGACCATGGCGAAGGGGTGCAGGTGCTGCGTTACCGGCCCGGCGCCGAGTACAAGCCGCACTACGACTACTTCGACCCGGGCGAGCCGGGCACGCCGACCATTCTCAGGCGCGGCGGGCAGCGTGTGGGCACCCTGGTGATGTACCTGAACCAGCCGGAGCAGGGCGGTGGCACCACCTTCCCGGACATCGGTCTGGAGGTGGCGCCGGTGCGCGGCAATGCGGTGTTCTTCAGTTACGACCGGCCCCACCCGGCCACCCGGACGCTGCACGGCGGTGCGCCGGTGATTGCGGGCGAGAAATGGGTGGCCACCAAGTGGTTGCGCGAAGGGGTCTTCAACTGAACGTCGATCTGCCGATAAGCCTGCATCTTCGTCACCCACTGTCTGTCGGCTTCATGTCCGCTGCAACCGAATGAGCACCCACCTCCCCGAGATGTCACCCCTGGGCAAACAGGCCGCCTTTGTGGACCAGTACCAGCCCGACCTGCTCTACCCCCTGCCACGCGAGCCCAAGCGGCGCGAGATCGGCATCGCTGGCAGCGTCCCCTTTCTGGGGGCCGACCTCTGGACGGCGTTCGAGCTGAGCTGGCTCAACCCGCGTGGCAAACCGGTGGTGGCGCTGGCCCACATCACGGTGCCTTGCGAGAGCACCCACATCGTCGAGAGCAAGTCGTTCAAGCTGTACCTGAACAGCTTCAGCGGATCCCGCTTCGACAGCGCCGACGCGGTGCGCGATCGCATCCGGCAGGATGTCAGTGCCGCCATCTGGCACGGGGGGCCGGTGCGCTCCTCGGCGGGGGTTCGGCTGCTGCTGCCCGAGCTGTTCGTGTGTGAGCCGGTGCAGGAGCTCGAAGGCCTGAGTCTGGACCGCCTGGATGTGGAATGCACGCACGACAGCCCGGCCCCCGAGCTGCTGACCGCCGCGTTCGGCGAAAAGCCGGTCGACGAGGTCCTGGTCAGCCACCTGCTCAAGAGCAACTGTCTGGTGACCGGCCAGCCCGACTGGGGCAGCCTGCAGATCCGCTACAGCGGGCCACAGATCGACCAGGCCGGGCTGCTGCAGTACATCGTCAGCTTCCGCCGGCACCACGAGTTCCACGAGCAGTGCGTCGAGCGCATCTACATGGACATCATGGCCCGCTGCAAGCCGACACGGCTGATGGTGTATGCGCGCTACACGCGGCGTGGTGGCCTGGACATCAACCCCTGGCGCAGCAGCCACCCGCAGTTGCCCCCGGCCAACGTGCGTACTGCCCGGCAGTGAGTGCCGGGCCAGGCTTCAGAGCATTTTCTGGATCAGGGCGCCGGTGAACAGCACCGGCCCGGTCGGCCCCCGCTCGCTGGGGACACCGCCTTCGGGCTCCAGACTGATGGCCAGGGCCGGCACGCCCTGGATGTCGTTCTCGCCAGCGGCCAGCTGCAGCAGGCGTTCACGTGTGAGCACGCCCAGCGAACGCGGTGCGCCGCCCGGTGGCAAGGCCCACAGCTGCAGCGACTTGTCCGCCGCCTCCTGGTAGCCGCCGACCCGTTGCAGCGTCAGGCGCTGGTTGGCCGGGTCGAAGGTGACCAGCATGGCCGGGCCGGCGCTGTCGTCGTTGAGCACGGCCACGTACTGCACCTGGGGCTGGCTGGCCAGTTCGGATTGCAAGGCGGCCACGCGCGTGTCCATTTCCTCGCGCAGGCCGATGGCCGACATCACCGCCACCACGGTGGCCAGGACACCCGCGACGGCGCCCCCGCGCCACAGCGCCAGGCTCTGCCACCAGCCGCCTGTCGCGGGCGCTGCCGTCGCCGTCGCTATCTGCCGGATCTGGCCGGCCTCGACATCGGCCCGCACCAGGTTGTGGATGCGGGTCCAGACCGCGGGTGAGGGGCGCACCGGTTCCTGCAGTTCGGTCAGAGCCGACACGCGTGCCTGCCAGACCAACATGGCGGCGCGTACGGTGGCATGGTCGCGGGCCAGGGTTTCAAGGCGCCGGCGCGCGCCGCCGCGCAGCGTGCCCAGGGCGTAGGCGCTGGCCAGGTGGTCCAGCAGCCGGGGGTCGTGGATGCGTTTCATGGGCGATCCCTCAGGCGAAGTGCGCCATGCAGCTGCGCAGCTGCTCCAGCCCGCGGCGGATCCAGGACTTGACCGTGCCCAGGGGCAATTGCAGCTGGCGGGCCAGGTCGCCGTGGCTCAGGTCACGCAGGTAGGCCAGGCTGACCACTTCGCGCTGCTTGTTCTCGAGTTTGCCCAGGCACTGGTGCAGGGCCCAGGCCTGTTGACTGGCCAGGTTGGCATCCATGGGGCCGGGTTCTTCAGACGCCAGGCCGTCGGCGGGGCCGTCGTCGATGTCGTCGCTCAGGTGTTCGCGTTCGGCCTTGCGGCGGCGCAGCTGGTCGAGCGAGCGGCTGCGCACGATCAGGCCTAGCCAGGCCATGGGCGGGCTCAGGCTGGCGCGGTAGTCGGCCGCCTGGCGCCAGATCTGCAGAAAGGCATCCTGCAAGGCGTCCTCGGCCCATTCGCGGTTGCCCACGACGCGCAGGGCAAGCCCGTACAGCTTGGCGGAACACAGGTCGTACAGCTGCTTGAGGGCCTGTTCGTCGCGTACGGCAATGCGGTCGATCAGCGCGATCAGGGTGGCGTCGGGAGCGAGGTTCATGCGGATGCGCCTTCGGGGCTCAGTAGACGGACGGGGCTTCGTGGGTCACACGCCGCGCGCGCCGGGGCTGGATCTGGGTGGGCACGTTCAGCGACGTGATGGCCTTGACGTCGACGATGAGGGGTGCCGACTCCACCAGCTGGTCGGGATGCCAGATGCGCAGGCGCATCGGTCCTTCGGGCACCTGCGACAGCAGGGCCACACCTTCTGCCGAGGTGGCGACCGACCACGGGGTGTCGGCCACGTAGACGAATCCGCGCATGGACCCGTGCAGATGGCAGCCCAGCTGCAGCGGCCCGGGCTTGTCCAGCACCTGCTCATGGGAGGACGGGTTCTGGCCCTGAACGGCGCCCGCCAGGCGGAACTCGAAGCCGGCCGAGGCGCCCAGACCCTGCAGGCCCGGAGGGCCACCACGCACATGGTGGTCCCAGCGGTCGAGGTTCGAGAACGTCACCCGTGAACCCACCGGCACCACGCTGACGGCGGGCACGAACTGCATGCGCTCCTGCGTGATGGTGTGGGGCGAAGGGCTTGGCGCCGCCACGGCGCGGCCATCGGTGACTTCGAGCACCACCACGGCATTGGGCAGTGGTTTGCCATCACGGGCCTGGACCGTGACCTGGACGGTGGCGGCCCAGGTGCTGGTGGTGAGTGCCAGCCATGTGGCGGCGAGGACGGGTGTGCGCATGGGCATGGAATACCTCCTATCGGACCGTGATGACGTCCCGGTGCATGGGGGCCAGCAGGGACAGCAGCTGATTCTGTCTGCCAAAGGGTATCCCACGGGCGTCCATGCTGTTCTGCAGCACTTCCACCAGCGCATTGAAGTCGGCCCGGGTGATGTCCATGCTTTCGTGCGCCGTGCGCATGTCCGGCCCCTGGTAGGTGCACGGACCGCCGGCGAGCTGACAGACCTGGTCGGTCAGGGACTTCGCCAGGTTGTCCAGGTTGGTGTCGGCGAACTGGGCGCCGATGCGCGGATCGGCCTTGAGGCCACGCGCGAAATCGTCCATCAGCAGCCGGATGCCCTGGCGCTCGCCCAGGGCCTGGTAGAGACCGGGTGCGGGGGTCACCGGATAGGCCGATGCCGGTGAGGCCGCAGGAGGGCTGGAAGGAGTCTGGGCCTGGGCTTGGCCCGCGGTCAGGCAGGCGAGGAACAGCGAGGTGCAGGTGATCAGCAGTTTCATGGCGGTGCAGTCGTGTGTGAGGATGGAACGGGTGGTTCAGAAGGCGAACTGGGCCGACAGGTAGAAGCCGGTCTGGCGACGGCCGGCGGTGGTGGCCGGCACCACGCGGCCCAGGTCGACGTAGGCAGCCGTCAGCGAGACGTTCTTGCCAGGTGCCCAGGCGATGAAGATGTCCTTCCAGTTGTCCGAACGAAGTCCGTCGCCCAGCCCGGCGGCGGCGCCTGCGCGGCGCAGCTTGTCGGGCATGCCCCGCACCTCGAAGCCGACCGCGAGGTTGCGCGCCAGCAGGTAGGCCACGGAGATTTCGGGCACCACCTCGTAGCCGTTGTCGGCACCGCCCAGCCGGGCACCATGGCCCAGCAGGCCGCCCTGGTTGGCCCGGGTGGCACGCAGGGTGCCGTTGACCAGCAGGCCCTGCGCAAGAAACAGCTTGGTGGCGCTGACATACAGGTCGGTGCCCGAGCGCTTGGCCCCGAGTGCCGCCAGGGTGGGGTCCAGCCCGCTGGCATCGAGGCGTTTGTGCTGCACGCCAATGGCGATCTGCGGCATCAGGCGATCGCTGTCGACGATGGCATCGCCAGCGACGCGCAGTTTGGCGCCCACGATGGTCTGCCGCAGGTTCAGGCCGGGCAAGCCCAGGGCGGTGCCTGTGACACCGGTGTCGAAGTCCTGTCGACCGACCGAGAGCTCGATGCGGTCGTGAATGCCGATGCTGGCGCCGGCGGCGGTCAGGCCGTAGTCGCGCGTTTCGGCGCGGCTGAGGTGGGTGGTGAAACCGGTCTGGCCTTCTGTGGCCTGGCTGCCGATGACTGCCCAGGGCGAAAGTCCACCCCCGGCCGCACCGTCGATGGTGCTGACACCACCGGTGAGCAGCAGCTTGCCGGTGTCGGCATGGGCGGGTGACAGCAGGACGGTGCCGGCCAACAGGGCGGCCGTGATGCAGGCAAGCCGGGTCGGAACGGGACGGCGGGAATCGGTGCGAAGGGTGGAGGAGGACATGTTTGTTCGGTGCATGGACAGGGGTGGTGCTGCGGAAACAAGCGCCATGGCGGGCGCCTTGTGAACGGGTACGCAGCCGGGCGCGGCCTGGATGCAAACGGAAAAAGAAATCTGGGGAAGCCCGACAAAGCGAAGGGTCTTTGTGCATCCGTGGTGCTGTCCCCATGCGTATCGGTTGTGACGGCTGTCACACCGCATCACCGTCCCGACACCTTCCATCACTTTCAATCTGACCCTTCATGGAGACCACGATGAAACCCAATGTCACCCCCACCGCCCGCCGCCAGTTCCTTCGCGGCACCGGCACGCTGTCCGCCGCCGCCCTGGCGCTGCTGGCCGGACGCGACGTCCTGGCGGCCAACCACGCCGCCAACCCGGCCAAGGATGTGGACATCCTCAACGCCGCGCTGGGCCTGGAGCACGAAGCGATCAATGCCTACCAGCTGGGTGCGGGCAGCGGTCTGTTGCAGAAGCCGGTGCTGGACGTCGCCGTGCAGTTCCAGGGTCACCACAAGACCCACCGGGACGCCCTGATGGCCACCATCCAGAAACTCGGCGGCAAGCCGGTGGCAGAGAAGTCACTGGACGAGTACGCCAAGGCCCTGGGCGCGGCCTCGCTCAAGAGCCAGGCCGATGTGCTGGATCTGGCGGCCCGCCTGGAGCTGGGGGCCACCAACGCCTACCTCAGCGTGATTCCCGCCATGGGCGATCGGGAGCTGGCCAAGGTGGCAGCCCGGCTGGCCGCCGACGAGACCATGCATTTCACGGTGCTGACCGGTGCGCTGGGCAGGGCCTTGCCCCCGGGTGCCTTGTCCTTTGGCGCCTGAAGCTGTTTTCACCACCGGAAGGAACACATCATGACCATCAAGGCCACACTGGCCGCCGCGGCCGTCCTCGCCCTGACTGCCTGCGCCTTTGGCACGGGAACGCCGGCGCAGCCGGTGTATTCGCAGTCCGCGCTGCCCACAGCGCTGCAGGTGCCGGCCGGGCACCGCGTGGCCATGGAGACCGTCGGCGTGGGACAGATCACCTACGAGTGCCGGGCGAAGAAGGATGCGGCAGGGCAGTTCGAGTGGGTGTTTGCCGGACCCGATGCCCGCCTGCTGGACCGCGGTGGCCGGCAGGTGGGGCGCTACTACGGTCCGCCGGCCACCTGGGAGAGCATGGACGGCTCGAAGCTGACGGCCAGACAGCTGGCGGTGGCACCCGGGGGCAGCGGCAACATCCCGATGCAGCTGGTGCAGGCCAACCCGGCCATGGGCATGGGCGCAATGCAGGGTGTGACCTACATCCAGCGGGTGGCCACCCAGGGAGGCGTGGCGCCGGCCTCCGCCTGTGGTGCCACCAACGTGGGGGCCCGCCAGATCGTCAACTACCAGGCCGACTACATCTTCTGGAAGGCCGCCTGATCAGGCCGAGCGGCAAAAGCCTTCGAGCAGGTTGACCGCGTTGGTGCCCACCTCGGCCACCGCGTAGCCGCCCTCGAAGGTGAACACCGTCGGCAGGCCGGCCGCCGCCAGCAGGCGGCCGACGGTGTCGTAGTCTTCGCTGCGCAGCCTGAAGCCTGAAATCGGGTCGCCCTCGAAGGTGTCCAGTCCCATCGGCACCACCAGTGCCTGCGCATCGAAAGCGTTCACCGCGGCCAGCGCGCGATCAAAGGCCTCGCACCAGGTGGCAAAACCGGTGCCCCGCGGCAGGGGCAGGTTGAGGTTGCACCCCTCTCCTTCGCCCGCACCGCGTTCGTCGGCGTGGCCGAGGAAGAAAGGGTACTCGGTGCGCGGGTCACCATGGATGGAAATGGTGAGCACGTCCGGGCGCTCGTAGAAGATGGTCTGTGTACCGTTGCCGTGGTGGTAGTCGATGTCCAGCACGGCCACCCGGGCGTGACCCGCATCGCGCAGCACCTGGGCCGCGATGGCGGCGTTGTTGAGGAAGCAGTAGCCACCGAAAAAGTCGGGGCCCGCGTGGTGGCCCGGCGGTCGGGTCAGGGCAAAGGCGGCCCGGTCGCCAGCCAGCACGGCCCGCGCCGCTCCAACGGCACAGGCGGCGCCCATGCGCGCGGCAGCCCACGTGCCGGACATCAGGGGTGTGCCCGAGTCAAAACCGAACAGGCCCAGGCGGGCGGCGAAGTTGGCGGGCAGGACATCGTTGCGGAAGGCATGGCGGCCTGGCAGGGGCCAGACCGAGGGCAGGGCGTCGCGCTCGGCGTTGGCCGGGTCCAGAGCCACCCATTCGTCCCAGGCACCGGCCAGGAAGTGGGTGTAGCGTGGGTCATGGACACGGGCAATGGCCGCGTCCAGCACCTGCTCGTCGACCTCGGGTGTCAGCAGATCGCCCAGGGGCCGCCGCTGCAGCTCGGCCAGCACAAAGTCCAGGCGCTGAGGCACCTCGTGGCAGGGCACCAGGCGGCCGCGGTACATCTCCTGCCGCCCGGCGTGGGCGGCATGCAAGGGGTTG
>SBFU01000141.1 GCA_006227785.1 Burkholderiales bacterium | reverse complement strand
AGTCCCAGGAGTTGCGCCACCACCTGACCCAGCGTGGGCTGGTGGCCCACCACCACCACAGGTGAGCGTCCCTGGGGCCACTGCACCAGATCCAGCAGGCCCTGGGGATCGCTTTCTGGCAGCAACTCGTCCCGCAGGCGAATCTTGCGACCCAGCGCTGCGGCTGTCTGTTCGCAGCGCGTGGCCGGGCTGCACAACACCCGGGCGCCCTCGGGCAACTGACGGTCCAGCCACACCGCCATCCGCGCCGCCTGCTTCTCGCCTTTGCTGGTCAGCTTGCGCCTCAGATCGGCATCATCTCCAGGGCGGCCATCGATCAAGTCTGGGTGCTCGTGGGCCTCGGCGTGGCGCCACAGCACCAGGTCCATACCCCTGCCAGCTTCCTTGCCCACATCACTGTCTCCCATGAGAGCCTCCTCCTGCGTTCAGACTGGCCGGCTGCCATAGCGGGTCATCAGCGCTCCCTGGGCGGAGACTTGTGCCGATTTGTGCCGGCCGCTGCCAGCCGTGGCCGGCAGGTACTGTCCGTCGTTGTGCAGCAACCAGGCGTCCCGGTTGTCATGCAGGTAGGTGGTGATGCATTCATCCGTCACGCGGTGGCGAAGGGCAGCATCGGTGACCGGCCAGGCCAGTTCAATGCGCCGAAGCATGTTGCGGTTCATCCAGTCGGCGCTGGAGAGCCACAGTTCTTCCTCGTTGCCGACACGGAAAAGGAACACCCGTGAGTGCTCCAGCAGGCGCCCGATCACGGAACGGACACGGATGTTCTCGGTCAGCCCAGGCACCTGCGCAGGCAGGATGCATGCCCCACGGATGATCAGATCGATTTTCACGCCGCTTTGCGACGCCTGCACCAGGGCCTTGGCCATGGGCTCATCGGTCAGCGCGTTCATCTTCAGCACGATCCGTGCGTCCTTGCCCTCGCGCGCTGCAGCCGCCACCGCGTCGACTTTGTCGATCAGGAACTTGTGCAGGTGGAACGGCGCCATGACGGCCTTGTTCAGCTTGGGAAGCCGGTTCTGGCTGGCCAGGTGCAGGAAGATCTGGTCCAGGTCACTGGTCAGCGCCTCGTCCGCGGTCAGGTAACTCAGGTCGGTGTAGAGCCGGGCCGTGTTCGGGTTGTAGTTGCCGGTCGAAAGATGCGCATAGCGGCGCAACTGGCCGTCCTCACGACGGGTGACCAAGAGCATCTTGGCGTGCGTCTTCAGGCCGACCACCCCGTACACCACCTGTGCCCCCACCGATTCCAGTCGCTCGGCGTAGCTGATGTTGGCCTCTTCGTCGAAACGGGCCTTGAGCTCCACGACGGCCGTGACCTCTTTGCCACGCCGGACGGCTTCCCGCAGCAGGCCCATCAGCTCTGAACGGGCCCCGGTACGGTAGATGGTCTGCTTGATCGCCAGCACGTTCGGGTCCTCCACCGCCTCGCGGAGAAAGGCCAGTACGGCATCGAAGCTCTCGTAGGGCTGGTGGATCAGCACGTCCCCCTGCCTGAGCCGGTCGAAGTAGGACTGTCCAGGCGTCAGTTGCACCGGCCACGCCCCTTGGTAGGGAGGAAACCGCAGGGCCGGCTGGTCCACCTTGTCGATCAGCTGGTTCAGGCGCACCAGGTTGACCGGGCCAGGCACACGGTAAAGCGCCTGGTCGGGCAGGCCGAACTGGTCCAGCAGGAATCGGGACAGGTATTCCGAGCAACCGGCCGAGACCTCCAGCCGCAAGGCCTGCCCATAGTGCCGTTGCTGCAGCCCCTTGCGCAAGGCGGTGCGCAGGTTCTTGACTTCTTCTTCATCCACGGCGAGGTCCGAGTGCCGTGTGACCCTGAACTGTGAGAATTCGGTGACCTGCCGCCCCGGAAACAGATCACCCAGATGCGACCGGATCAGGCTGGAGATGGACACGAAATGCAATTGCCGCGAGCCCTTGACCGGCGGCATCTGGAAAAAACGCGGCAATATGCGCGGCACCTTGACGATCGCCACTTCGTTTTCCCGGCCGAATGCGTCCTTGCCGGTCAGGCGCACGATGAAGTTCAGCGATTTGTTGGCCACCTGCGGAAACGGGTGGGCAGGGTCCAGCCCGATGGGCAGCAACAGCGGCTGCACTTCCTTGAGGAAATACTCCTTGACCCACCGCCGCTGCCGAGGGTTTCGTTCGCTGTGTGGCACCAGCTTGATGCCCTTTTTCTCCAGCAGGGGCAACAGTTCATCGTTGTAGATGGCGTACTGCTGCGCCACCAGGGCTTGTACCCGTGACGACAGTTCATCGTACGACTGGGCCGTGTAGAGACCACGTTGCTCATTGGTCTTGTGGGCCGTGAGGTGCGGCGCCACGCGGACCTCGAAGAACTCATCCAGATTGCTGGAGACGATGCTCAGGTAACGCAGGCGTTCCAGCAAAGGCACGTCGGACCGCCTCGCCCAGTCCATGACGCGCGCATTGAAAGCGAGAATGCTGTGGTCCCGGTCAAGAAACGGGATCTTTTGTGTGTGGTTGCCGCTCATGATGTCCAGCAGGGTGCGGGCGGGCGCACTGGAGCCCCGTTCCCGGCGACAGGCGGCTCCCCGGCCGCGATGTTCACATTTGATTATCGGCTGCGCACGGTGACGTTTGTGTGACAGATTGGCGACTGTCACCCGGCGATCCGTGTTTTGTCCACGGACGGCCGCTGTCTGGCTGCCGGGTCTAGGCTGCCGTGACCGGCGCCTGCGTGCTCACAGAGGCCGCCGGCGCGTGCGCCTGGGCATGCCAGTGCACCAGTTCAAGACGACCGTCGGCGTGCTCGACCAGTGCACTCAGGCTTTCGACCCAATCGCCATCGTTGCAATACAGCGTGCCGTCGATGGATCGCATTTCCGGCCGGTGGATGTGTCCGCACACGACGCCCTGGTAACCCCGATGCCGAGCTTCACTGGCCACAGCGCGCTCGAAATCGGTCACGTAGTTGAGCGCGCTCTTGACCCGGTGCTTGAGGTACTGGGAAAGCGACCAGTAGGGAAGCCCCAGACGCGCCCGCCAGCTGTTGAGGTGCCGGTTCAGCCGCAGACTGAGCTCATACAGGTTGTCACCCAGATAAGCCAGCCACTTGGCGCCCTGGATCACCCCATCGAAATGGTCGCCATGGATCACCCACAGGCGGCGACCATCGGCCGTGACGTGCACCGCCTCCTTGTGCACCTCGATGCCTCCGAAGTGGTGCCCGTCGAACTGGCGCGCGAACTCGTCATGGTTGCCAGGCACGAACACGACCCGGCAGCCCTTGCGTGCCCTGCGCAACACTTTCTGCACCACATCGTTGTGCGCCTGAGGCCAGAACCAGCGCCGTCGCAGCTGCCAGCCGTCAATGATGTC
>SBFU01000008.1 GCA_006227785.1 Burkholderiales bacterium | reverse complement strand
TTGCGCGCAACCCGGTTCAGTTGCAGTGCACCGGCGCGTTCGTTCAGTCCCACGTTGCGGATGTAGGCCTGCGGGTCGCTGATGCGCCAGCGCACATACCAGTCGATGACCACACGCTGGCGCTCCGCTGTCAGGGTGGGTTCGCTGTCCGTGCTCTCGAGTGTCAGCAGGCGCTTGTCGATGTAGGAGACATTCTGGAAAGGCGGTGGCAGCTTGAAGTTGAGACCTGGCTCGGTCACCACTTTGCGAATTTCACCCAGCTGGAAGACGACGCCAAACTGGCGCTGGTCGACCACAAAGAGCATGGAGCTGGCGATGGCCAGTGCCACCAGAAACGATGTAACGAAAAATCCCAGTTTGTTCATATGGATCGCTCCGTTTACGCCGGCTCAGCGGCTGTCGCGCTCACGCGAGCGGGCTGCACTGTCCACGGTACGCGGGATGGACGGACTGGTTGACGAGGGTGCAGGCGCCGGTTGGACCGCACCAGCGGACGCTGCCGGTTGCCCTGACATCTGCATGATCTTGTCCAGAGGCAGATACAGAAGGTTGGATCCGGTCTTCGAATCGACCAGCACCTTGGTCACATTGCTGTAGATCTCCTGCATGGTGTCGATGTACATGCGTTCACGGGTCACCTGGGGTGCTTTCTGGTATTCCGCCAGAACAGAGCGGAAACGCTGCGCATCACCTTCGGCCTGCGCCACGATGCGTGCCCGGTAGGCTTCTGCCTCTTCTGCCAGGCGAGCAGCAGTACCTCTTGCCCTTGGCACCACGTCATTGGCGTAGGCTTCGGCTTCGTTCTTGGCCCGTTCGCGCTCCTGGCTGGCCTTGAGCACATCATCGAAGGCCGCCTGAACCTGCTCAGGCGGACGAACACCGCTTTGCTGCAGATTGACACCCGCCACCTCGATACCCACGTTGTAGCGGTCCAGGATGGTCTGCATGAGGTTGCGCACCCGCGGCGCGATCTGTTCACGCTCCTCCGCCAGAACAGCGTCCATCTTCATGGCACCGACCACCTCACGCACAGCGGTTTCGGCGGCCTTGAGAACGGCCACATCGGGGTCACGGGTTTCAAACAGGAAGGCGCGCGCGTCATTCAGGCGGTACTGCACCACGAATTTGATGTCGACGATGTTTTCGTCCTGGGTCAGCATGGAGGATTCCCGAAGACCGGTGGCCGGCACAATGTTGTCCCGCCCCACATCCACCGAGCGCAACTGGGTCACGAACACCGTCTCGTGACGCTGGATGGGAAACGGAAAACGCCAGTTGAAGCCGGCGCCGACGGTGGCGTGGTACTTGCCGAACTGGGTGATCACCGCCTGCTGGCCTTCCTGAACGATGAAGAACCCGGTACCCAGCCAGATGAGCGCAGCGACACCGGCGACCAGGCCCACCCCGATGCCCGTGGTCTTCGGATCCGGGTTGAAACCACCCATGCCTCCGCCAGAGCCGCCCTGCCCACCACGGCCACCGCCCCGATTACCCAGCAATCCGCCCAGCTTGCGATTGAAGTCGCGCCAGAGCTCATCCAGATCTGGCGGTCCCTGATTGGGTCCCTGCCCCCTTGGCGGGCGGGGGTCGCGCTGCGGCCCGCGATCTTCCTGGCGCCCGTTTTCGGACTCACCCTGGTCTGCGCCCTGGCCGGAATCACCCCCACGCCCCCAGCGGGGATCGTTCAGGTTGAACATGCCCAACACCTTGCGCCAACCTGTTGGGCGCGGCGCCTGCCCGGCACGAGGGACATCAGAAGGGAGGTTCACTTCCATTTGTTGACAGCTCTTTTCTGGATCAAAACCATGACATTGTGCCCAATCAGACCGGCGTATCGCCAAACGGCGCCCCGGATGCCAGCAGTTCGGTCGGGGAATCTCTTGAAACTGCGCCAGCGCGAGCCGACAGGTGCCGTCTGAGGACATCCAGCCCTTCGCCTGTGCGTGCACTCACGAAGATTCGAGAAAGAACACGCCCGTCAAGTTCCATTTGGTCCTCGGACTGCAGCGGACGACGTTCGGGCGGCACAGCATCAAGCTTGTTGAACACCAGCACTTGCGGCACCTGGTCGGCCCCGATCTCGCGAAGCACTTCCTGCACGGAAGCCATCTGCTCGAGGTGGTCGGGGTTGGACGCGTCAACCACATGGAGAAGCAAATCGGCATCGACCGCCTCCTTGAGCGTGGCCGAAAACGCCTCGACCAGCCCGTGCGGCAGATGTCGGATGAACCCGACCGTATCGGACAGCGAAACCGATCGACCGGCCTCGCCCAGGTAAAGCTGGCGCGTGGTGGTGTCAAGGGTCGCAAACAGCTGGTCAGCCGAATACGCGCGGGCCTTGACCAAGGCATTGAACAGAGAGGACTTACCCGCGTTGGTGTAGCCAACAAGCGAAATGGTGAAGGCATCCCGACGCTCTCGCTGACGGCGCTGGGTGCTGCGCTGCCGCTTGACCTTCTCCAGACGGTCACGCGTGCGTTTGATGGCCTCACCGATCATGCGGCGGTCCAGTTCGATCTGGGTCTCACCAGGGCCGCCTCGCATGCCGATTCCGCCGCTTTGCCTCTCGAGGTGAGACCACCGGCGCACCAACCGGGTTGACAGGTATTGAAGGCGGGCCAGCTCCACCTGGAGCTTGCCTTCGAAACTGCGCGCCCGCTGGGCAAAAATCTCCAGAATGAGCAAGGTGCGATCATTCACCGCCATTCCGAGGTGACGCTCGAGGTTGCGCTGCTGTGCCGGACTCAACGACTGATCGAAAAGCACCTCGGTGGCACCGCCAGACTGGGCCACCAAGGCAATTTCATCTGCCTTGCCGCTGCCCACGAACAATGCGGGATCGGGGGCCCTTCGCTTGCAGGTCACCCGCTCCGCCACCCGGTAGCCGGCAGACTCGGCCAGCAGACCCAGTTCTTCAAGCTTCGCGTCGAAGTGAGGCAGCCCCAGATCGACACCCACCAGCACAACGGCAGGCCGGGCGTCAGTGGGAGGTGTAGGGGCGTTCAAAAGAGGGTGGACGTCCCGCCGGCCGCCCGCGGGACTCGGCTCGGGCCCACAGTACGCCCGGCCTCAGACGTGTTCATTCAGGAGCCGCCGCCGTCGTCGGGCATGGCAACGGAGAACTGCACCGGTCGCCCGGGCACGATGGTGGATATGGCGTGCTTGTACACCATCTGGGTCACGGTATTGCGCAGCAAGACGACATACTGGTCAAACGACTCAATCTGCCCCTGCAACTTGATCCCGTTGACCAGGTAGATGGACACTGGTACGTGTTCACGGCGCAGCTGGTTCAGAAAGGGGTCTTGCAAGAGCTGGCCTTTGTTGTTGCTCACGATATGCTCCGTGTTCGGAA
>SBFU01000042.1 GCA_006227785.1 Burkholderiales bacterium | reverse complement strand
GTCCTCAAGGACCTGCGGTTCGCGGGCGCGCACCTCGATGGTCTGGCCGTCGCGGCTGATGCCGCCGTGGCGGATGCCCTTTTCACGGGCCGCCAGCCGCAGGTCGCTGGCCAGCACATCGGCGCGACGCGTCAAGGCGGCGTCCATGTCGACCTGCAGCATGAAGTGCACGCCGCCCCGCAGGTCCAGCCCCAGGTACATGGGCGAGGCCCCCAGCGAAGCCAGCCAGGCCGGCGTGCGCGGCACCAGATTGAGGGCGACCACATGGCTGGGGTCGGCCGGGTCGGCGTTGAGTGCCCGGTCAATGGCGTCGCGCGCCTGGATCTGGGCGTCGGTGGTCTCGAAGCGCGCGCGGATCGAGTTGCCTTCCAGCAGGATGGAGGCCGCCTCGATCTTCTGGTCGGCCAGTACCTGCTCGACGCGGCTGACGGTGCCGGTGTCCACCTGAACCGAGGCCCGGGCGCCGGTCACCTGCACCGCCGGCGACTCGCCGAACAGGTTGGGCAGGGCGTAGACAAGGCCGATCAGCAGCGCCACCACGATGACGGCGTACTTCCACAGCGGGTATCGGTTCATAAATGGCGCGGCCTTTGGTGGCGTTCAGATTCGATCCGGAATGCGCTGGACCGGAGGTGGCCGGTCCGCGCGCATGGCCCCCTTGAGGGGGAAACGGGCCTGTCTGAGCAGGCCCGTGCTGGGGGGAGTTACTTCACGGTGCCTTTGGGCAGGACCTGGATCACCGCCGTGCGTTGCATCTGAACCTCGACGCCGTCGGCAAGTTCCACGCCGATGTAGGTGTCACCGATCTTGGACACCTTGGCCAGGAAACCACCGGCGGTGATCACTTCGTCGCCTTTGGCCAGGGCTTCGACCATGGCCTTGTGCTCTTTCTGGCGTTTCATCTGGGGCCGGATCATGACGAAATACAGCACCACGAACATCAGCACCAGTGGCAGCAGGCTGATCAGGGTGGAAGGGGCGTCGCCACCGGCGGCGGCCTGGGCGTAAGCGGAAGAAATGAACACGGGGGTCTCCAGCAGAGGGAAATCGGTCGGTCGAGGGGGCGTGCCGCCGACCCGGGCCAACCCAGGAGGACGGCCCGGCCTGGCGGCCTGCAACCTTTGATTGTATTGCGCACCTGTCCGGGCGTGCAGGCACCGCTTGCCGGCGTGTTTTCTTGAGTCAGGGTCATGGGGCGGTAGAACCGCTGGCCCCGACGGGCGTTTGTGTGGCCTGTGGCGCGCCAACCTTGCCACGGTCGGGGTGTCGGCCCGGCGAAAAGCGCGTGCGGCGCCAGCGGCTCCGTGGTTGTCCTGCCGGTAGGGGGCGGGGATAATGCGCCGCTGTGAGCAGCACCGCATCCCTGTCGACCAAACTGATCCGCATCGGCGCGGGTCTGCTGGTGGTGGCGCTTGCATCCATCGGCCTGACCCTGTGGGTGACTTGGCAACTCGAAGGCGGTGCCGCTGCGGTCAACGAGGCCGGACGCCTTCGCATGCAGACCTGGCGCCTGAACAGCGCGGTGCAGGCCGAGCTGCCACCGGCAGAGGTGGCCTCGCTGGTCGGCCGGTTCGACCAGAGCCTGAATCTGTTGCGCGACGGCGACCCGGGCCGGCCGCTGTTTGTGCCCTGGGACGCCGACGTGCGGCGCGAGTTCGCGCGCGTCGAAGGGCTCTGGGCCGAACGCCGCGAGGCCTGGCAGCGGGAGCGCGACGGGGACGGACCGCATTCGGTGGAATCGGCCTCCACTTTTGTCGAGGCCATTGATGATCTGGTCAACGCCATAGAACGCCAGCTGGCCAGCCTGACGGCGGTGCTCAACCTGTTCCAGTTTCTGATGATGGCACTGGCCATCGGTGGCGCCGTGGTCATGCTCTATACCGGGTACCGCTACGTGATCAACCCCTTGGGCAATCTGCGGCAGAGCTTGCGCCAGCTCGAGTCGGGAGATTTCAGCACCCGCGTTCAGGTGCACTCCAACGACGAGTTCGGCCAGGTGGCCGCTGGTTTCAACCGCATGGCGGCCACGCTGCAGTCGCTCTATGGTGGCCTGGAGGCCAAGGTGCTGGCCAAGACGCAGCGCATCGAGGCGCAGCGTGCGCGGCTGGAGGCGCTGTACGAGGTGAGCGCCTTTCTGGCGCGCGCCAACACGATTGAAGAACTCTCCAGGGGGTTTTCCCAGCGGGTGCGAGAGGTGATGGGCGCCGACGCGGTGGCGGTCCGCTGGTCTGACGAGGCCAATCAGCGCTACCTGATGCTGGCCTCGGATGCGTTCCCCCAGGAAATGCAGGACGAGGAGCGCAGCCTGATCGCCGGGGCTTGCGCCTGCGGCAACCTGGCCCCCGATGCGAAGACGCGGGTGATTCCGATCCATTCGCATGAGGCCGCGCCTTTGCGGCACTGTGCCAAGGTGGGCTATGAAAGCCTGGTCAGCGTGCCCGTGCGGCTGCAGCAGCGCCTGCTGGGCGAGGTCAACCTGTTTTTTCGCCAGAAGGTGATGCTCAACGCCGACGAGACCGAGCTGCTGGACGCGTTGGCCAGTCACCTGGCCAGTGCGCTTGAGGGACTGCGGGCAGCGGCACTGGAGCGGGAAGCCGCGGTCGGTGAGGAACGTGCCATGCTCGCACGCGAGCTGCACGACTCGATTGCCCAGTCGCTGTCCTTCCTGAAGATCCAGGCACAACTCCTGCGGGGTGCCATCGAGAAACAGCAGCCGACGCAGGTGGCCGCCACGCTGAACGAACTCGACGAGGGCCTGCGCGAGAGCATTGGTGACGTGCGCGAGCTGCTGGTGCACTTTCGCACCCGCACCAACCAGGATGACATACAGGCCGCGTTGCAGCAGACGCTGCAGAAGTTCGAGCACCAGACGGGCATTCCGACCCGCCTGCAGGTGCAGGGGGATGGTCTGCAGTTGCCGGCCGATGTGCAGGTGCAGGTGCTGCACGTGCTTCAGGAAGCCTTGTCGAATGTGCGCAAGCACGCCAACGCCACCCATGTGAGCCTCGATATCCTCAAAGGGCCGCACTGGCGCTTCGTGGTGCGGGACGATGGACAGGGCTTTGATGTCGAAGCGAGTCGCCAGGAGATCCATGTCGGGACCCGAATCATGCGCGAGCGCGCTGCACGTATCGGCGCCACGGTCGGCATCGAATCCGCGCCGGGTGGCGGCACCGCCGTCACCCTGGAGCTTCCCCCTTACCCTGTCCATGCACCCCAGGTCGGCACCATCGGACTGGACCTGCCCTCGTCGTCCCTGCCCACCGCCGTGGCCGTCACCACCACCCCATGAAACCTGCTGCCAGTGCCCCCGTCCAGCTGCTCCTGGTCGATGATCACACCCTGTTCCGCCGTGGCCT
>SBFU01000094.1 GCA_006227785.1 Burkholderiales bacterium | reverse complement strand
TGGGGGTTCGCCACGCGCAGGGTCTGGCACGCGCCTGCGAGCTGGGTGTGGCCATGCAGTTGACCAACATCGCACGCGATGTCGGTGAGGACGCGCGCAATGGCCGCCTCTACCTGCCGCGCAGCTGGCTGGCCGAGGCCGGCATCGACGCCGATGCGTGGCTGCGCGATCCGGTCTGCACGCCCGCGTTGCAGGGCGTGATCGGGCGCCTGCTGCGTGAGGCGGACCGGCTGTACGGCCAGTCGACCGCCGGTGTGGCCATGCTGCCGCGTGACTGCCGCTCGGCCATTCTGGCGGCGCGCTACATCTATGCCGAGATCGGACAGCAGTTGCGCCGGGACGGTCTGGATCCGGTGAACCAGCGTGCCGTGGTGCCAACCGCACGCAAGCTGGTGTTGCTGGCCTGCGCGGGCGTCCAGTCGGGCTGGATTGGCAGACCCGGCGTACCGGTACCGCCGCTGGCGGCCATTGCCTATCTGGTGGAGCACTGTGGCGAAGCGGCGGACAGCGCCCGTGACGGGTCTGCCCGCAGTGTGGCCCAGCGGGTGGAGTGGATGCTGACCCTGTTCGAGCGTCTGGAGGCCCAGCGAATCGAACAGCGCACACGCCGATACCTCAGCGGCGATCCGGATCGACGGGTGAATTTCGGCGACCATGTCACGACCAGCAGCGGACCGGGGGGCCACTCCCGGCAGCTGAACTGACCGATCTGGCCGTGCCGTTGGGTGCGTCAGCTGCGCCGCGGCATGCGCCAGGGCAGCATGGCCTGCACCACGGGCGAGACCAGACGCGGCACGTTCAGGGTTTCGTGGAAGCTGGTCACCGGCTCGCCCATCAACCGCGTCTCAAGCATGCATCGCTGGTAGAAGGGCGTGTCCTCCAGCTGACGCACCAGATTGACCCGCGCTTCTCCGTGCATGCGCCGCGGCAGTTGCCATGCGGTTCGCGGCAGAGCATGTCGCTCTGGCGCTTCAAATGGGCGCACCTGGCCGTCGCGGCCAAAGTGCAAGGCCAGCAGGCGACCGTCCTGGCGTGTGGGCTCCAGGTCATACAGCACGGCGGTACTGCCGTCGCTCAGCCGGCTGCGCGACCAGTCCCATTCCTTGAAGGCCCGCTCCACCGGCTCGTCGCCTTCGTTGCTGTCCAGGTAGGCATGGCCGGTCCAGCGCTGGGCGGGTGACTGCAGCTCCACCTCAACCCTGGCCTGGGGCGCCAGCGGGCCCCAGCGGTGCCGCCCCGCCGCGTCCAGCGCGGTGCTGAAGCCGAACAGCTGCTGAGGGTGCAGGCGAACGGTGCCGCGCAGGCGGCGGGGCAGTGGCACTGCGATTTCGTCGATGTGGATGTCCAGGGAACTGCCGGTCCAGCGCAACTGGCTCGGTCCGATGGTCAGCCAGTCGCTCTCACGGTGGTTCAGGCGAGCACCCCGTTCCGTCATGCTCCAGCACTTGCTGCGCGGACCGTACAGCGCGACATTGAGGGCACAGTGGTCATCCGGATTGACCACGCTGCCTGGCTTGCGGCGCGCCCAGGCGTAGTAGGGCGAGAAGACGCTGCCGACAAAGGCGATCAGGCTCAGGCCGTGTTGGCCGTCGTCGCTGAGTGCGTCGATGTACCACCAGAGGTAGCCGCCCGAGGGTACGAACTGGTCGAAGCGAGGCTGTCCATCAGGGCCGCGGCCGCCAGACGTCCCGACAGTGCGGCCATCGGCACGCCCGGCCCCGGATGGACGCTGCCCCCCGCCAGAAACAGACCCTGCAGCGGCGTGGTCGCGCGTGGTCTGGCAAAGGCCGACATCCAGCCGTGGCTGGCCTGGCCGTACAGCGCTCCGCCGGTCGCCGGAAAGCGCTGATGGAAGTGTTTCGGGCTGGTTCGCAGCACCTGCGGTCCGGCCGGTGCGATGGCCAGGCCGCAGCGGCGCATGAGTTGAAAGCTGTTGTTCTCGCATTGTTCCAGCGCCTCGGCGGTCAGGGTCTGTTGGTCACCCACGGCCGGTGCGTTGACCAGGCACAGCAGGCGTTCGGGTTGGCCATCCTCGGGCACGGCGCCGGGTACGCCGCGGTCCTGGGCACACAGGTACACGGTGGGGGTGCGGGGCAGCTGACGGCGGCGGAAGATGTCGTCGAATTCGTCAGCGTAGCGCCGCTGGAAGAACACGTTGTGGCGGTCCAGTTGCAGGCCAGTGGTGGCGGTGTGCAGGCTCCAGGTCAGCGCTGACAGCGAGCGAGGCGCGGCGCGGGCGGACACGGCCTTGCGTGCCCCATCGCCCAGCAAACCCTGACGCAGGGCCGCGCTGTCACCGGCAAACACCACCGCGGTGGCGTCCAGTTGCTCACCCGAAGCCAGCCGCACCCCGGTTGCGCGGCGTCCCTTGAGCACGATGCCGTCGCAGGACGTCTCGAACCGGAACTGGACACCACGCGCCACCGCCAGCCGCTGCAGACAGGCGGCCAGGGCCTGCATGCCGCCATCGACCGACCACACACCTTCCATCTCCACCTGGGCGATCAGCATCAGCGTGGCGGGCGCCTGCCACGGTGAGGACCCGGTGTAGGTGGCGTAGCGGGCGAACAGCTGGCGCAGGCGTTCGTCGTTGAAACGGCGTGACAGGTTGCGCCAAAGGCTGTTCAGCGGCCCCAGGCCGGTCAGCACCTGCAGACCACGCCAGCCCACGTCGCGTGTCAGGCCCCAGGGTGTGGGTGTGGCCTGGCGGATGTAGGGCCGCTCCAGGGTCCGGTAGACCGCTTGTGCCTGCAGGCAGAAGTCCCTGAAACGCCGGGCTTCGTCCAGTCCCGCCAGGTTGCCCACCGCATCGAAAGATTGCGCCGGGTCGGCGTACAGGTCCATGGCACTGCCGTCATCCCACCAGTGGCGGGCCAGGACGCTCAGCGGCTGCAGGCGCAGTTCCCGATCCAGCGAGAGCCCCAGTGTCTCGAACAGCTCGTCGAACACCCAGCGCATGGTGAACACCGTCGGTCCGCTGTCGATGGCCTGGCCGTCCACGCGCAGTTGCCGCAGCTTGCCGCCAGGCGCCGTTCCTGCGTCAACGACGGTGACGGCCAGTCCATGCTGCGCCAGTTCCAGGGCAGCCACCAGCCCCCCCATGCCGGCGCCCACGACGACCACACGCTGCGCGCTCACTGGCCGGCCCTCCGGGTCGCTCCCTGTGCGCCCGGCAGGTCGGGCGCGGTACGGTCGGGCTCAACGGCCCAGGCGGGGGTTGGCCAGTGGCCGCTCTGGGCCAGCAGGCGCATGCGCAGGAACAGCGACTCGCTGAACAGGTCATGGGCATAGACCTGCTCGACCGCTTCGCGGTGCGCGCCATGGCCGGCATAGGCGCGCATGGCCTTTGCATCTGTCCAGAG
>SBFU01000144.1 GCA_006227785.1 Burkholderiales bacterium | reverse complement strand
CTGAACGCAATCGGCGGCGAGTTGGTCGAGCGCGGCCAGCGCGTGAATGGGTCTGAGGGCCAGAAACCCGTTCATGCGACCGACCTGCAACGGCGGCAACTCGAAGGGTTCGCGTCCGGCGCAGATCCGGCCCACAGCCTGCAGCAGTGTGTCGATGGTCTGGCCCGGCGCGAGGCGAAACGGGGCCTTGAGCGTGGCGTGCCAGCCGTAGCGCCGCGGATCGGCGGTCAGACGCGAGAACAGACCGGCATCCATCGCGGAGGGCACCGGCTGGGGACAGGGCAGGCCGGACTGGGCACAACGCCCCAGCCATTGGCTGCCGCTGTGCCACCAGCCGGAGTCCGTCGCAGGGGCGTAGTAGATGGCCACCCGATGGGGTGCCTCGTGTTCAAAGCCCATGTTCATGGTCGACAGTGAGGGTGACGCGGTCACCCGCGAACCAGGTGCGTGCGTATTCGATCGGTTGACCGTCCGGATCGACGTTCACGCTGCTGACCTGCAGCGTCGGACGGGTGACGGCCTGGCGCAGGTGTTCGGCCACTTCGGCAGAAGGCAGACGGGCCGAGATGCGGCTTTGCAGACGGGTGTAGTCGGCCACACCCAACGTCGCGAACGCCTGCGTGATCGAGCCGCTTTGCTGCAGGTGGACATCGAGACCGGCGAAGCGGGGCAGGGGAAAGAAGCGGTCGCTGACGTGCAGCGGCTGGCCACCGCCATCACCGAGCACCAGCAGGTGCAGCACCGCAGCGCCTGTGCGCAGCTTCAGCGCCCGGGCCACGCCCGCGTCGGCGCGCTCGGTGACGGACGCCAGCACCTGCATGCCGCCCTTGAGCCCGGCCTGGGCCAGGTTCTGGCGGTGCCGCGTGCGTTTGCCCAGCACCAGGTCGACCGCGAATTCCTCGACATAGGTGCCGCTGCCCTGGGTGGAGCGCACCAGCCCGAGCTGGCCCAGTGTGGACAGCGAGCGGCGGATGGTGTGCCGGTTGACCCCGTAGCGCTCGGCCAGCAGGTGCTCGGAGGGCAGGCGTTCGCCCGGGGCGTAGATGCCGCGTCCGATGGCGTCCGCGATCTCATGGGCGATGCGTGCCCAGAAGCTGTGCGAAGGGTCGGGCAAGGTCACGGCAGAGAGATCGGAAGCGAGGGTTCTTGTCATGAAAGCTACACAGGCGAGGCCTAAGCTGAAGGCCGTTGCAGAAGTTGTCTACACAAATCACAGGATAGCCGGAACATGTTTCACGCGTTTGACAACCCGGGGCCCAACCGCCCAACCCCGCGGGCGGACTGGATGGCCCTGCTGGCCCGGGCCCCGCTGGACCTGCTGGAGCAGGGTCTGGCGCCCTATTTGGGCAGGCACCACACCGAGTGGCTGCGGCGCCCGGAGACCGGTCTGTACATGGTGCAAGGCCGCGCTGGCGGCACCGGGCAGCGTTTCAACCTGGGCGAGGTGACCGTCACACGCTGCGCGTTGCGTCCGCTGGATGCGGCCAATCGCGCAGCCCCGGTGGGTGTGGCCTATGTGCTGGGGCGCCAGCACCGGCAGGCCGAACTGGCTGCCCTGGCCGACGCCCTGCTGCAGCAGGCGGAACACCAGGAGGCGCTGGAGCAGGCCCTGCTGCAGCCGGTGCGCCAGCACCTGGCCCGGCAGGCGGGGGACCGTCAGGCCCAGGTGCAGTCGACCAAGGTGGATTTTTTCACCGTGGCCCGTGAATCGGGTGGCGGTGACAACGGGGAGGACGAGGCATGAAGCAGGAAGACCTGCACAAGGTGGTGCCGGGTTTCGATGATCCGGTGAGGGGCAGCCAGTCGGTCTTTCGCCGAGCCTTGCAGGCGCTGTCCTTGCCGGGGCAACCGGTCGATGTGCCTGCGCAGGCGCGCCTGCCGGACCAGGGCCACGGCGCTGCGGCACTCTTGCTGCTGGCCCTGCTGGACAGCGACTGCACGTTGTGGCTGTCGGCGTCGTTGCGCGATGCCGATGCCCGCGCCTGGTTGCGCTTTCACACCGGCTGCCACTGTGTGGACGATCCGGCGCAAGCCCAGTTCCTGTGGCTGGCTGCGGGTGACGACTGGCCTTCGCTGGACACGATGAACAGCGGCAGCGACGAATACCCCGACCAGTCGGCCACCTGCGTGATGGAGGTGGAATCGCTGCGGACAGGTGATGACTGGCAGATCTCGGGCCCCGGCATCGAGGGGGCACGGGCGCTGGCGGTCCAGGGCCTGCCGGCCGACTTCATTCAGCAGTGGCAGGCCAACCACGCTGCGTTTCCCCGCGGTGTGGACGTGTTCCTGGCCAGCGACACGCAGTTGCTGGGCCTGCCACGCAGCACGCGGTTGCACCGCATCGACACCGTGGAGGCCTGAGCATGTACGTGGCCGTCAAAGGCGGGGAAACCGCCATCCTCAACAGCTACCGCCTGCTGGCCCAGCAGCGACGCGGCGATGAGTCGGTGCCCGAGCTGTCGATTGCGCAGATCCGCCAGCAGATGAAGCTGGCGGTGGACCGCGTGATGACCGAGGGCTCGGTCTACGACCCCGAGCTGGCTGCACTGGCCATCAAACAGGCCTGCGGCGATCTGGTCGAGGCGATCTTTCTGCTGCGGGCCTACCGCGCCACCCTGCCGAGGCTGGGCGAGACCTGCCCGCTGCGCACCGGCGAAATGAGCGTCTCCCGGCGCATCTCGGCCACCTTCAAGGACCTGCCGGGCGGACAGATTCTGGGGCCGACCTACGACTACACGCAGCGCCTGCTGGACTTCACGCTGATGGCATCGGCGCCCACCGGCGAACGGCGGGCCACCACCGACCAGCCCGGGCCGCAGCCCGCGCCACGCGTGGTCGACCTGCTCAACCAGGAGGGTCTGATCGAGACCCACCCACTGCCCGAAGGCGACCCCGCACCCAAGGACCTGACCCGCGAGCCACTGCGGTTCCCGGCTGACCGGGCCACGCGCCTGCAGAATCTGGCGCGCGGTGACGAAGGCTTTCTGCTGGCCATGGCGTACTCAACGCAACGCGGCTATTCGCACACCCACCCCTTCGTCGGCGAGATCCGGCTGGGCACGGTGGCGCTGGAGCTGGCGCCCGAGGAATTGGATTTCCCGATCTCGATCGGCGACATCGAGCTGACCGAGTGTGAAATGGTCAACCAGTTTGCCGGCAGCAAGAGCGAGCCGCCCCAGTTCACGCGTGGCTATGGGCTGGCCTTCGGCCACAGCGAGCGCAAGGCGATGGCGATGAGCCTGGTCGATCGCGCGCTGCGCGCACCCGAGCTGGGTGAGTCGGTGGAGTCTCCCGCGCAGCAGCAGGAGTTCGTGCTTTCGCACAGCGACAGCCTGGAAGCATCGGGCTTTGTGCAGCACCTGAAGCTGCC
>SBFU01000380.1 GCA_006227785.1 Burkholderiales bacterium | reverse complement strand
TGGTCGAGGTTGACCGCGATCAGCTCGAAGTTCACCGGCGCGCGCGCCTGCAGCTTCATCAGGATGTCCAGCAGGCCGTAGCTGTCCTTGCCGCCGGAGAGGCAGACCATGACACGGTCGCCTTCCTCGATCATGTTGAAGTCCACGATGGCGCGGCCGACCTCGCGGCACAGGCGCTTTTCCAGCTTGTGGTTTTCGAAGGCGCGTTTTTCAGGGGTCATGTTCTGGCTCACCATTGCCCGCTTTCCATCCGGATGGCCACTTCGCAGTCGTCGAAGATCTCGAGTTTTGCGATCTTCACCCGCACGCCGATGACACCGGGCAGCTGCATCAGGCGGCGCGTGAGCTTGCCGATCAGGCTCTCGAGCAGATTCACGTGTTCGGCGGTGCATTCGTCGATGATGATCTGCCGCACCTTCCGGTAGTCCAGCACGTGGCTGATGTCGTCATCGTGCGGCATCAGAGGCTGGGTGCCCTGGTTGAGTTCGGCATCGACCAGGATCGGCTGTGGCGCGGTCTTCTCGTGGTCCAGTATGCCCAGGTTGGCATCGAAGCGCAGGCCGGTGAGGGCCAGGATCTGGGTGCCGGCGTAGGTCGGGAGGTTCATGGCGTTCGCGCGCGGGGCGGTCACATGAGGGAAAAGTCGCGCTCGAAGCGCATCAGGTGCTGTCCACCGTCGACCAGCACCGTGGTGCCGGTCAGCGAACGGTTGTTCAGTGCGAACAGCACGGTGGCGGCCACGTCTTCCGGGGTGGACGAACGGCCCAGCGGCGACTGCCGGTGCAGTTCGCGAAAGCGCTCGTCGCTGAGCATGTGGCTGGTCAGGGTCAGGCCGGGTGCCACGCCGACGACACGCACCTGGGGCGCCAGGGCCAGCGCCAGCATGCCGGTGGCTGCCTCCAGCGCCGCCTTGGACAGGGTGTAGCTGAAGAAGTCGGGGTTGAGGTTCCACAGCTTCTGGTCCAGCAGGTTGACCACCACGCCTTCGCGGCTGTCGCCGGCTTCGGCCAGGTGGCTGGCCAGGGCCTGGGCCAGCAGCACCGGCGCCCCGGTGTTGCTGCGCAGGTGCTTTTCCATGCTGTCGAAACCGAAGCTGGCGGCCTCGTCGTGCTCGAACAGCGAGGCGCTGTTGACCACGGCATCCACCCGGCCGAACCGGGCCACGACAGCCGGCAGCAGGGACCGGACATCGGATTCGACCGACAGATCGGCATAAATGGGCAGCGCACTGCCAACGCGGCCGCTGAGGCGGTCGCCCTCGGCCGCCGTGGCCTGGGCGTCGTCTGCCGACTGCCGGTGGTGGACGGCCACGTTCCAGCCCGCACGGGCCAGCGCCAGGGCAATCTCGCGGCCCAGGCGTCGGCCGGCGCCGGTCACCAGGGCAGTGCGTGGGGAGACGGGCTCCGTGGTGTCGGTCATGAGGGACAATCGGGGGGTGAATGACACAGCCGGGGGGCTGCTGGCCCCCGTCGCCGAAGGCGAACCCGCCATTTTACCGGCCGCCCTGCTGCAGCGGGTGGTCGGGGCCATCCGTGCATCGGGCGGCTGGCTGCCCTTCGACCGTTTCATGGCGATGGCGCTGTACGAGCCCGGCCTGGGCTACTACGCCAACACCAGCCCCAAGTTCGGCCACCTGCCGGGCGGGTTGCAAGGGCAGGGCAGCGATTTCGTCACCGCACCCGAGCTGACCCCCCTGTTCGGCCACACCCTGGCGCGCCAGGTGGCGCAAGCCCTGCAGGCCACCGGCACCGATGAGGTCTGGGAGTTTGGCGCCGGTAGCGGTGCGCTGGCCCGGCAGGTGATCGAGGGGCTGGAGGCGATGGGGGTGGCGCTGCGCCGCTACACCATCGTCGATGTCTCGGGCGATCTGCGTGTGCGGCAGCGGGCCACGCTGCAGGCCCATGAGGACTGTGTGGTCTGGGCCGACCGCCTGCCCGATGTGTTTTCGGGCGTGCTGCTGGGCAACGAGGTGCTGGATGCCATGCCGGTGCAGCTGCTGGTGCGCCTGGGCGGCCAATGGCATGAACGGGGCGTGGCACTGGACGCGGGCGGCGGCCTGGCCTGGGCCGACCGGCCGACCGGGCTGCGCCCGCCGCTGGAGGTCGAAGGTCCTCACGACTACCTGACCGAGGTCCACCCCCAGGCCGAGGCCTTTGTGCGCACCCTGGCCGAGCGCTGGCAACGGGGTGCCGCCTTCTTCATCGACTACGGTTTTCCGGAGGCCGAGTACTACCACCCGCAGCGGCACATGGGCACCTTGACCTGCCACCGGGCCCACCGGCGCGACGACGACCCGCTGGCCGACCTGGGCCTCAAGGACATCACGGCACACGTCAACTTCACCGGCATTGCGCTGGCGGCGCAGGATGCCGGGCTGTCGGTGCTGGGCTACACCTCGCAGGGCCGGTTCCTGCTCAATGCCGGGCTGACCGAACTGGCCAGGGACGCCGGGCCGCGCGAGAATGCGCTGATGCAGAGACTGGTCAACGAGCACGAGATGGGCGAACTGTTCAAGGTGCTGTGTTTTGCGCCCGAGGCCAGCGCCAGCGGCTGGACCCCGCTGGGCATGGTCCATGGCGACCGTACCCACCGCCTGTGAGGCCCGCATGATCCGCTGGATGATCATCATCTTTCTGGCCCTGCTGCTGATCAGCTGGTTCACGCCCCTGCTGCACAAGCTGGGTTTCGGCAAGCTGCCAGGCGATTTCCGCTTCAAGGCCTTCGGGCGCGAGTGGTTCATTCCCCTGACCACCACCATCCTGCTGAGCTTTGTGGCCAGCCTGATCGGCCGGGTCATCTGACCCCGGCACAGATACCCCTTGGGGTGTCTTGAATGACAGGGTCCCAGCCCCATCTGGAAAGGCATTCCTGGTCCGGAGTTCCCGCATGTCCACCGAATCCCTGCACGTCGTCTGTCCCCACTGTCACACCACCAACCGCGTCGGCCGCGTTGACCTGGGCAAGGTCACCGATTGCGGGCGCTGTCACCGACCCCTGTTCGAGGGTCACCCGGCGGCGCTGGACGAGGCGGCATTCGAAAAACACGTCGCGCGTTCCGACCTGCCGGTGCTGGTCGATTTCTGGGCGCCGTGGTGCGGACCCTGTCGCATGATGGCGCCGGCCTTCGAGCAGGCGGCAGCGCAGCTGGAACCCCACCTGCGCCTGGCCAAGGTGAACACCGAGGAGGCCCAGAACCTGGCGGCCCGGCTGCAGATCCGCAGCATCCCCACGCTCGCCCTGTTTGTCGGCGGTCGCGAGGTGGCGCGGCAGCCGGGGGCCATGGGCGCCGCCGACATCGTGCGCTGGGCTCGTGCTCAGCTGCCCCGCTGATCCACCCGGATGGCGGCGGTTTCATGCCAAGGCCCCAGAACA
>SBFU01000306.1 GCA_006227785.1 Burkholderiales bacterium | reverse complement strand
GCGCCCGGCCTGGAAGGTGCTGCGGGTGCTGGGCAACCTGCTCGGTCTGCCCGGTTTCGATGCCGAGTCCTCTCAGGTGGTGCTGGCCAGTGCCTTGCCCGGTGTGGCCTCAGGCCAGCTCGTCGATGCCGCCCGCTTGTCCAATGCCGACGCGGGCATCGGTCCGGCCGGGGCCGACCTCACGCCGGCGCGTGCGCGCCCCTGCGTGGCCCCGATCTACCAGCTGGACGGACTGGTGCGGCGTGCGCCTGCGCTGCAGCAGACGCGCGATGCCCGGGCGGCCCTGGAGAGCGAAGGAGCACACGCATGATTGACGCCTTCTACAACGGTGGTCTGGGCCTGATCAATGCCGCCTGGTGGACCACCGCGGCCTGGCCGGTCATCTGGGGCCTGATCAAGATCGTCGCCGTGCTGGCCCCGCTGATGGGTGCCGTGGCCTATCTGACGCTCTGGGAGCGCAAGCTGCTGGGCTTCATGCAGGTGCGGCTGGGTCCGAACCGGGTGGGGCCCTTCGGCCTGTTGCAGCCGATCGCCGATGCGGTGAAGCTGCTGACCAAGGAACTGATCAACCCCACAGCCGCCAGCCAGGGCCTGTTCCGCCTCGGACCGATCATGGCGATCATGCCGGCCCTGGCCGCGTGGGTGGCCGTCCCCTTCGGCCCCGAGGCGGTGATAGCCAACGTCAACGCCGGTCTGCTGGTGATCCTGGCCATCACCTCGATCGAGGTGTACGGCGTGATCATTGCCGGCTGGGCATCGAACTCGAAGTACGCCTTCCTGGGTGCGCTGCGCGCTTCGGCACAGATGGTGAGCTACGAAATCGCCATCGGTTTCTGCTTCCTGGTGGTGGTCATGACCGCCGGCAGCCTGCATCTCGGTGAGATCGTGGCCTCGCAGGCGCGGGGCATGGGTGCCGACATGGGCCTGAACTTCCTGTCCTGGAACTGGCTGCCCCTGCTGCCCATCTTTCTGGTCTACCTGATCTCCGGCGTGGCTGAAACCAACCGCCACCCCTTCGACGTGGTCGAGGGTGAGGCCGAGATCGTGGCCGGCCACATGGTCGAGTACTCGGGCATGGGCTTTGCCATCTTCTTCCTGGCCGAGTACGCCAGCATGTGGCTGGTGTCCATTCTGGCCGTGCTGATGTTCCTCGGGGGCTGGCTGCCGCCGGTGGACAGCGCGCTGTTCAACTGGATCCCGGGCTGGATCTGGCTGGGCATCAAAACCTTCTTCGTGGTGTCGCTGTTCATCTGGATCCGCGCCACCTTCCCGCGTTTCCGCTACGACCAGATCATGCGTCTGGGCTGGAAGATCTTCATCCCCGTGACCCTCATCTGGCTGCTGCTGGTCGGCGGCCTGATGCAGACCTCCTGGAACATCTGGAAGTGAGGATGCCATGAGCATGTCCCATACCGCCGTTGCTCCCTTTTCGCTGCGCGACTTTTTCAAGAGCTTCCTGCTGGTCGAACTGTTCAAGGGCATGGCCCTGACCGGTCGCTACGCCTTGCGCCGCAAGGTGACGGTGCAGTTCCCGGAAGAAAAGACACCGCTGTCGCCACGCTTTCGCGGCCTGCACGCCCAGCGCCGTTACGAGAACGGCGAGGAGCGCTGCATTGCCTGCAAGCTGTGCGAGGCGGTCTGCCCGGCCATGGCCATCACCATCGAAGCGGGCGAACGCGAGGACGGCACGCGCCGCACCACCCGTTACGACATCGACCTGACCAAGTGCATCTTCTGCGGCTTCTGCGAAGAGGCCTGCCCGGTCGACGCGATTGTCGAGACCCACATCCTCGAGTACCACGGCGAAAAGCGCGGCGACCTGTATTTCACCAAGGACATGTTGCTGGCCGTGGGTGACCGCTACGAAAGCGAGATTGCGGCGGCCAAGGCGGCCGACGCGAAGTACCGCTGAGCACCCGCCGGACACGCCGACCCACGCCACCGCACGGATTCCCATGGACTTCACCACCGGCTTTTTCTACCTGTTTGCCGCGGTGCTGCTGTTTGCAGCCTTTCGCGTCATCACCGCGCGCAACACCGTGCATGCGGCCCTCTACCTGATGCTGGCCTTTTCGCAGGCTGCAGCCCTGTGGTTGCTGCTCAAGGCCGAGTTCCTGGGCCTGACCCTGGTGCTGGTCTACCTGGGGGCGGTGATGGTGCTGTTCCTGTTCGTGGTGATGATGCTGGACATCAAGTTCGAGGGTGACCGCTGGTCATTCTGGCAGCACTTTCCGGTCGCCGCCGTGCTGGGGGCATTGGTGGCTGCCGAGCTGATTGCCGTGCTCTGGATCGGCTTTCCGAACATCGCGCTGCAGGCGCCCGAAATGGCCGCCGATGCGCCGTCCAACACGGCAGCGCTGGGCCAGCTGCTCTACACCGAATACCTGTACCCGATCGAGGTGGCTGCCGTCATCCTTCTGGTGGCCATGGTGGCTGCCATTGCCCTGACGCTGCGTCGCCGCAAGGACAGCAAGGCGATCAACCCGGGCCTGCAGGTGCACGTGAAGGCCAGCGACCGACTGGTGGTCGTCCCGATGGCCGCTACCCAGAAGGCTGCTGAAGCGGCCCAGACCCCGGAGGAGGGCAAGGCATGAGCCTGACACTTGGACACTTTCTCTCCGTCGGTGCGATCCTGTTCGCGCTGTCGGTGATCGGCATCTTCCTCAACCGCAAGAACCTGATCGTGCTGCTGATGGCCATCGAGCTGATGCTGCTGGCGGTCAACATGAACTTCGTGGCCTTCTCGCACTACCTGGGCGACATGCACGGCCAGGTGTTCGTGTTTTTCATCCTGACCGTGGCCGCCGCCGAGTCGGCGATCGGTCTGGCGATCCTGGTGCTGCTGTTCCGCAACCGCTCCAGCATCAGCGTCGAGGAACTCAACACGCTCAAGGGTTGAAGCCCAAGAAGAACAGGCAAGAAGATGAGCACAACCCTCTCTGCAAGCACCCTGCTGGCCGTTCCACTGGCACCGCTGGTGGGCTCGGCGCTGGCCGGCATCCTGGGCACGACCTTCGGCGGCAATGTCATCGGCCGCCGCGCCTCGCACACCTTCACCATCCTGGGTGTGCTGGTGGCCTTCATCCTGTCGGCCATGACGCTCAAGGACGTCATCGGTGGCGCCCGTTTCAACGAGACCATCTACGAGTGGATGGTCATCGGCGGGCTCAAGATGGAGATCGGCTTTCTGGTCGATGGCCTGACCGCCATGATGATGTGCGTGGTGACCTTCGTGTCGCTGATGGTGCACATCTACACCATCGGCTACATGGAAGAGGACGCCGGCTACAACCGCTTCTTCGCCTACATCTCGCTCTTCACCTTCTCCATGCTGATGCTGGTGATGAGCAACAACCTGCTGCAGCTGTTCTT
>SBFU01000271.1 GCA_006227785.1 Burkholderiales bacterium | reverse complement strand
TCCCGCGGGGCGGCCACCCGCTCAGGGGCGCGCCACAGGGCTGCAAGGTCGTTGACAGGTTGTCCCGCCGGCGCAGCCTCCGGACGCCAGGGCAAGGGCTGCTGGCGCTGCACCGGGCTCAGGGAAGGCCAGGGGTTGGTGGCGACTTCCGGGCTGGCGGGAGCCAGGGCGCTCAGGGCTTGCGCCTGCGTCTGCGACGAGCGCGGTGCGGCCAGCGCAGCTTCGACCGCATGGCGCACCGCCTGGTGCACCTCGCGGCTGTCGCGAAAGCGCACCTCGATCTTGGTCGGGTGCACGTTCACATCCACCCGGGTCGGGTCGATACTCACGTACAGGGCGTACACCGGCTGGCGGTGCCCGTGCAGCACATCTTCATAGGCGCTGCGCGCAGCGTGGGTAATGACCTTGTCGCGCACAAAACGACCATTGACATAGGCGAATTGCCAGTCGGCCCGCGAGCGCGCCGCATCGGGCACGCCGGCCAGTCCCCAGACCCGCAAACGCTGCTGGCCACCGGTGGTGGCTGTTTCGCCGGGCACGTCGTCTGCGGGCCAGTTGACCGCCACCGACTGGGTCACGAAGTCGTCGCCCAGCACATCGGCCAGCCGGCGCCGCAGCGCATCCAGGTGCTGCTCACCGCCGGCCAGATCGGGTGTGACGGCACGCCATTGCGCCACCAGCTTGCCCTCGTGCCAGATGGCAAAACCGACATCGGGCCGTGCCAGGGCATGGCGACGCACCGCCTCGATGCAATGGGCCAGCTCGGTGCTGTCGGACTTGAGGAACTTGCGCCTGGCGGGCGTCGCGAAAAACAGCTCGCGCACCTCGACCGTGGTGCCGCGGCCGCGGGCGGTCGGTTGCAGTTCGCCGCTGCGACCGTCAAGCAGCCAGCCATGTCCGGTGCTGTCGTCGTCGGTGCGGGTGAGGACCGACACCTCGGCGATGGAGCAGACCGCCGCCAGGGCCTCACCGCGAAAGCCCATGGTGTCGACCGATTCCAGGTCGTTCAGGCTGGCGATCTTGCTGGTGGCGTGGCGCTTGAGGGCGGTGGGCAGTTCTTCGCGCAGAATGCCGCAGCCGTCGTCCTCGACGCTGATCAGGCGGATGCCACCCGCCTGCAGGCGCACCGTGATCTGGTGTGCACCGGCGTCCAGTGCGTTGTCCAGCAGTTCGCGCACCACCGAGGCCGGTCGTTCGACCACCTCGCCAGCGGCGATCTGGCTGATCAGCTCGTCCGGCAGCTCCCGGATCGGTCGGCGGGTGGTGGGCAGGGGCGCATTCACGCAACCATTGTAGGTCGCGAGGCACCCGGCGCGGCCAAGGCGTCAGACCTGGCGCGAGCGGGCCAGCGGGGGGTTCTGGGAGAAGTAGCGCACGATGCCGCGCAGCAGCGCATCGGCCAGTTCGGCCTGGTACTCGGGATTGCGCAGCCGCTTCTCTTCGTCGGGGTTGCTGATGAAGGCGGTCTCGACCAGCACACTGGGAATGTCGGGCGCGCGCAGCACGGCGAAGTTCGCCTGCTCGACGCGCGGCTTGTGCAGACGCCCGACACGACCGACCTCACCGAGCAAGGCGTTGCCGAACTGCAGACTGTCCTTGATCTGCGCGGTGGTGCTCATGTCCAGCAGGGCGCGCTGGACCGTGGCATCCCGTGCGCGGACATTGAGTCCGCCCACCAGATCGGATTTGTTTTCCTTGTTGGCCATCCACTGGGCCGCCGCGCTGGTGGCCCCGCGCGTGCTCAGGGCATAGACGCTGGCCCCCTGCGGGCGAGGGGTGTAGAAGGCATCGGCATGGATGCTCACGAACAGGTCCGCCTGCACGCGCTGGGCCTTGTCGACCCGCACCTTGAGCGGAACGAAATAGTCGCCGTCGCGGGTCATGAAGGCGCGCAGGGCGTGGCCGTTGACCTTGGTGGCATTGATGCGGTCGCGCAAGCGGCGGGCGATGGCCAGCACCACGTCCTTCTCATACGTCCCACCCGGCCCCACGGCGCCCGGGTCTTCGCCGCCGTGCCCGGCGTCCAGCGCCACGATGATCAGGCGGTCGGTCTGGCGGGGTGCGGCCACCGCGCGCTTGCTCCCGCTGGCGATGCGGGGGGGCGCGTCGCGACCGGCGATGGCCTTGCCGGTATCGACCGGTGGTGTCGTGGCGTCGGAACGGCCTTTCTCTCGTTCGGCGATCAGGGCGCCCAGCGGGTCGTCGTCCGCAGGCACAGGTCCCGCAGCGCTGGCACGCTCGGTCTCCATGCCCATGAGGGCGGCGGCGCGCTCGCTGGCGGCGTCCAGTTCCCGCAGCCGCTGGGCGATCAGCTGCTCCAGCGGGTCGGGCGGATGGGTCGGGTACAGGTCCATCACCAGCCGGTAGCGGTAGGCAGCCACCGGGTCGAGGTGGAACACCTGTGGCGCGATCGGCTGCTTCAGGTCGATCACCAGGCGCACCACCGAGGGCGTGTTCTGCGCGGCCCGGATGCCCGCGATATTGGGGTCGTCCGGACTCAGCTTGCCGACCAGCTCGCGCAGGCTGGGCAGCAGGTCGATGCCCTCGACATCGACCACCAGCCGCGGGGGATCGCTGATCATGAAGTGCCGGGCCTTCAGGGCACCGTCGGACTCCACCGTCACGCGGGTGTAATCGTTGGCCGGCCACAGGCGCACGGCCAGCACCTGCGCGCCGCGGGCAATCTGCTGCGCGCCCAGCAGCAGCACCAGCGAGCCGGCGCGCAGCAGGCTGCGCCGGTCGAGCGCGGATGGCAGGCGCATCACGCCAGCGCCTCCAGCAGCTGCCGGCCTCGGGCGGTGCCGGCACGCACCGACACCAGGCGGTGTTCGTCGAGATGGGGGTCCGGATGGGCTGGCATGGGAGGGCTCTCTGCCCGGATGTCGATGTCAAGATCGGCCACAGGCATGACGCCTGCGGCACGCTCGGGCCACTCGACCAGCTTGAGCCCCGGCGAGGCGAAAAGTTCGCGGAACCCGGCGTCCTCCCATTCACGAGGGTCGGTGAAGCGGTAGAAGTCGAAGTGCCAGATGGCCAGCGGCTCTCCTTCGGGCATCCAGTCGCAGCCGCTGCTGGTGTGGGGCTCGACGACGGCATAGGTGGGGCTCTTGATGCGACCTTCGACCCCCAGAGCGCGCAGCAGGTGCCGCACCAGGGTCGTCTTGCCGGCGCCCAGGTCGCCATGCAGGGCAATGACCGCATCGGCCAGGGCCGGACACGCAGCCAGCGCCCGGGCGAACGCCGCCGTGTCTTCCTCGGCCGGCCATCGACCCTGCCAGAGGGCGGGCGACAACGTGCCGGATGCCTTCGCACCAGCGAGGCTTCCTACAATCGTTGTGCCATGAAGACCGGTCTTGTCGCTGCTCAATTCATCTCGCGCTTGCAGGCCTGGGGCCAGGAACTCGGATTCTCCCAAATCGGGGTGACCGGTGTCGACCTTTCAGACGCCGAAAGCGGCCTTCGGGACTGGCTGGCGGCCGGATTTCACGGCAGCATGGACTACATGGCTGCCCATGGCCTCAGGCGCGCCCGGCCCGCCGAACTGGTGCCCGGCACGGTGAGCGTGGTCACGGCGCGCATGGACTACCTGCCGCGCACCGCCACGCCAGACTGGGCGCAGCAGGAGCTGTCCCGCCTGCAAAGATCCGGCGAGGCCACCGTGTCGGTGTACGCGCGTGGCCGCGACTACCACAAGGTGCTGCGCAACCGGCTGCAGAAACTGGCCGACCGCATGGCCGACGAACTGGGCCCGTTCGGGCACCGTGTGTTCACCGATTCGGCGCCGGTGCTGGAGGCCGAGCTGGCGCGCCGAAGCGGGCAGGGCTGGCGCGGCAAGCACACCCTCATCCTGGGTCGTGAGGGCGGCTCCATGTTCTTCCTGGGCGAAATCTATGTCGATGTGGCCCTGCCACCGACCGCGCCGGTAAGCGATCACTGCGGTGCCTGCAGCGCCTGCATCGATGGCTGTCCGACCGCGGCCATCGTCGCCCCCTACCGTCTGGATGCGCGCCGCTGTATCTCCTACCTCACCATCGAGCACGACGGACCCATTCCGCTCGAACTGCGTCCGCTGATGGGCAACCGCATCTACGGGTGTGACGACTGCCAGCTGGTCTGCCCGTGGAACAAATTCGCCCGGCGCAGCCCCTTGCCCGATTTCGACCCGCGCGAAGGTCTCGCCGGTTCCACGCTGGCGGAGCTGTTCGCCTGGCCAGAAGACGAGTTCCTGCGCCGCACCGAAGGCAGCCCGATACGGCGCATCGGGCATGCGCGCTGGTTGCGCAACATCGCTGTGGCCATGGGCAACGCGCTGCGCCAGCGCAACGATGAAACGCTGCGCGCCAGTTTGCGGGCGCGCCTGGAACACCCCGACACCACGGTGCGCGAGCATGTGGCCTGGGCCCTGGCCCAGGGGCCTGCTCAGGCGGGCGAGTAGCGCTGGCGCAGCTCGCGCTTGAGCAGCTTGCCGCTGGGGTTCTTGGGCAGGGCGTCGGTGAACACCACGCGTTTGGGCGCCTTGAAGTGCGCCATGTGTTCATGGCAGTGGGCCACCACCTCGGCCTCGGTCAGGTTCTGGCCGGCCTTGAGCACGATCACCGCCGTCACCGCCTCGACCCACTTCGGATCCGGCAGGCCGATCACCGCCACCTCGCTGACGGCGGGCAGGCGGTAGATCATCTCCTCCACCTCGCGGCTGGCCACGTTTTCGCCACCGGTCTTGATCATGTCCTTCTTGCGGTCGACCACACTGATGTAGCCCTCCTCGTCAACGGTGGCCAGGTCGCCGCTGTGGAACCAGCCGCCGGCAAATGCCGCCTCGGTACGCTCGGGGTCGTTGAAGTAGCCCAGCATCAGGTGCGGCGAGCGGTGCACGATCTCGCCCACCTCGCCGGGGGCCACATCCTGCATGGCGTCGTTCACGACCCGTGTCTCCACATTGATGACCGCCTTGCCACACGAGCCGGGCTTGCGCAGCTGGTCTTCGGGCGCGAGCATGGTGGCCAGCGGCGCGATTTCGGTCTGGCCATACAGGTTCCAAAGCCGCACCCGGGGCAGGCGCGAGGCCAGCTCCTTGAGCACCTCGACCGGCATGATGGAGGCGCCGTAATAGCCCTTGGCCAGGTGGGCCAACCGGTCCGCATCGAACAGGGGCGAACGCAACAGCGCGATCCACACGGTGGGTGGTGCAAAGAAACTCGTGATCTGGTGCTGCTCCAGCAGCGCCAGCAGGTTGTCCGGTGTCGGTTTGCCGGTGATGACGTTGCTGCTGCCAATGTAGATGGCCGGACCAAAGAACACGTCCAGCTGGGCGCAGTGGTACAAGGGCAGGGCATGCAGGGTGCGGTCCTGCTCCGCGATCTCGGCGTTGATGACGCAGCTCACGTATTGCCAGAGCACTGCTTCATGGGTGAGCATGGCGCCTTTGGGCATCGATTCGGTACCGCTGGTGTAGACGATCTGGGCCAGATCGGTGCTTTGTGTGCCTGCCGGTGGCAGCGGGTCGGAGCAGCTGGCCAGGTCCTCGAAGCGGTGCATGCCGTCGATGGGCTCGCTGGCGTCTTCCGACGGCAACCAGATGAACTGGCCGACCAGGGTGTCCAGAGCAGCGGCGTCGCGGGCCAGCGCGGCCAGGCCGCTGTCGGTGGCCAGTGTGCGGGCGCCGGCATGGCGCAGGATATAGGCCACCTCTTCGGCCTTGAGCATGAAGTTGATCGGCACCAGGACAGCGCCGCGTCGCGCCAGCGCAAAACGGAGCGCGGCAAACCCATGCGAATTGCGCGCCAGCACGGCCACCTTGTCGCCCTCGCCAATGCCGATGCGGTTCAGTCCTGCCGCCAGGCGGCTGACCAGGGCGTTGAACTCGGCGTAGGTCCAGCGGGTCTGACCACACACGATCGCCAGTTTGTCGGGCAGGCGGCAGGCGGTGCGGTGCAGGGCGTCGGCGATGGTCTGGCGGCGTACGGCCGGGTTCATGAGAATCCTCCAGGGTGTGTTGAAGTCCTGTGCCCAGTGTGACCCCATCGGTCCCGGTTCGCCCAGCGTGTTTCCACCATGTTGCCATCCCGTGCTGTCACCTTTGCTCACCTTGCGACCCCGGACGACGGGTCCTCCGCGGGCTATCATGCGGCCCAGTCATGAGTCCGGACTGGCACCCACCCCATTTCCTGGTCCGCTGGGGCCGGCAGGCGCGCGCCGCCTGGATGGCGTGGTGGAACGTGATCCTGATCGGCGCCCAGATCCTGGTGTTGGCCACACTGCCCTCCAGCTACCGACAGGGCCCGCAGCGCACCGCGGTGCTGACCCACCTGGTGCAGGCCACCCTGCCGCAGATCAACAGTTTCCTGGTGCTGTCCGCCCTGGTCAGCCTGGTGCTCATCCGCATCGTGGTGGCCACGGCCCTGAGCTACGGCCTGTCGCAGTACGCTCTGGAGGTGCTGGTGCGCACCCTGGTGCTGGAACTCATTCCGCTCTATGCCGCCATGTTTGTGGCCTTGCGCTACGCCCTGCCGGGCGCGCAGGAGCTGCGTCGCCGCCTGGCCGAGCGCCTGCGCAGGGGCGACCAGGTCGATCACCAGCCACTGTTGCGTGAAGAATTGCTGCCGCGCGCGCTCGGTGCGAGCCTGTCGGTGATGTTGCTGGCCGGCCTGAGCGGCGTCATCGCGCTGCTGCTGACCTACATCAACGTGTATGGCCTCTCCTTTTGGGGCGTGCCCGAATACACCCGCGGGGTCGGTGCCGTGTTCACCCCGGCGGTTTCGCTGATCTTTGTGCTGAAGACCCTGTTCTTCAGCCTGGCGGTGGCCATCGTGCCGTTTGCGGCCAGCGCCTTGCGCGACCCTCAGGGCCGTTTCGGCCGTCGCAGCGACATCTCGGAATTCGCCCGCCTGCTGTCGGTCATCCTCATCATCGAGGTGATCTCGCTGGTGGGCAACTACTATTGAGACCTGTGACCCATTGCCGGCATGAACCCTGACACCCCAACTCCACCGCCAGCGTCGAGCGACGCGCCACCGGTCCGCAACCTGGAGCTCAAGGCCGCCATGCTGCTGATCTCCATGGTCCTGTTGCTCGTTGTCTCCGCGGTGTACGTCATGTATGCACGCGGCATGTTCGAGCGCACCCAGCGTCTGGTGCTGATCTCGGACGATTCCGAGGGGGTGGTGGTGGGTATGAACATGACCTTTGCCGGCTTCCCCATCGGCCGTGTCTCGCGCATCGAGCTGGGCGACGACGGCAATGCCCGCATCCTGATCGATGTGCCAACCAAGGACGCCCGCTGGCTGCGCACCTCCAGTGTGTTCACCATGGAGCGCGCGCTGGTGGGCGGCACCCGCATCCGGGCCTTCAGTGGCATCCTGGACGATCCGCAGCTGGAGGACGGCGCTGAAAGGCAGGTGCTCAAGGGCGATGCCATGGCCGAACTGCCCCGCCTCATGGCCCAGGTGCGCGACCTGCTGAGCAACCTCAACGGCCTGACCGCACCCGAGGGTGCGCTGGCGGCCAGCCTGGCCAACGTGCAGGACGTGACCGGACAGCTCAAAGGTCCGCAAGGCGCCCTGGGTGTGCTGATGGGCAACGAGGCCGACGCCCGCAAGCTGGTGAGCACCATTGACGGCGCCAACGCGCTGCTGGCCCGTTCGGAGGCGCTGGTCGGTCGTCTGGATGGTCTGGTGGCCAACGCCGATCGCCAGGTGTTCGGTGCGCCTGACCAGACGGGCGCGACCGCCGACCCAGGACTGGTCGCCGAGGTCCGCACGCTGGTCAGGCAGCTGGACGGCCTGCTGGCCGACACCCGTTCCTCCTTGCAAAAGGTCGATGCCGTTCTGGTCGAGGCGCAGGGCATTGCCAGCAACACCCGTGAAGCCACCACCGATCTGGGGGCGTTGCGGGCCGAGGTGGAGTCAAGCCTGCGCCAGATCGAATCGCTGGTCAACGACATCAACCGTCGTTGGCCTTTCGCCCGCGAGACGGAGATCCGCCTGCCATGACACACCGTGCGATCGAACCGGGCTTTGTACGTGGCGCGATCCGTGCCGGCTTGTGGCTGGGTCTGGCGCTGGCATTGGCGGCCTGCGGCAGTACGCCCCCGCCACCGGACTGGCAGATGAGCGCACGCGCCAGCCTGGAGCGGGCCCAGAAGGCCGGTCTGACCGGCCTGTCGACCATCGAGGCGGCGGAGATGGCGCGGGTTCGCCGTGAGCTGGCCCGAACCGGGCGTGCCGATTTGCTGGCGCGGGCCGAGCTGGGTCTGTGCGCCGCACGCGTGGCGGCTCTGGATTTCAGTCCCTGCGAGCCCTATGAGGCCCTGGCCAACGATGCGGCCCAAGCCGAGCAGGCCTATGCCCGGTACCTGGTGGGCCAGCCCCTGCCCGGGGACGCGGTCTGGCTGCCGCTGGCCCAGCGTCCGCTGCTGGCCGGTGGTGAGGCGGCGCGCCAGGCGTTACCAGCCGTTGTCGACCCGTTGTCACGCCTGGTGGCCGCTGCCGTTCTCATGCGCCGCGGCGATGCGTCGCCGGCGGTGGTTTCGATTGCTGTCGATACCGCCTCGGCCCAGGGCTGGAGCCGCCCGCTGTTGGCGTGGCTCGGGGTCCAGCGCGAGCGCGCGCGGGCGGCCGGTGACCAGGTCATGGCCGACCGGGTCCAGCGGCGCATGGACCTCATCCTGCGCGAGTCACGTTGACGTCCGCCATGGCATGGCGGTTGCGCCAGTCGTCTGTCCACGCAGCCAGCAACGAAGAGCAGGTGCCCTCGCGCGGCGGCAGACCCAGACGGGCTGCCGCCTGGCGCAGGGCCTGCTCGGGTTGCGTCAGGTCCAGGGCTTGGGCCCCGTTCTGCTTGCTCAGCTTCTGACCGTCTTCGGCCAGCACCAATGGGGTGTGCAGGTAGCGCGGCGTGATCAGCCCCAGGGCCTTCTGCAGCAGAACCTGGCGGGGGGTGTTGTCCGCCAGATCCTCGCCGCGCACCACATCGGTGATGCCCTGGTGCGCGTCGTCCACCACCACCGCCAGCTGGTAGGCCCAGAGTCCGTCGGCCCGGCGCAGCACGAAGTCACCCACCTCGACGCCGACGTCCTGCGACAGGGGCCCCAGGCGGCGGTCGGTCCAGTGCACCACCGACTCGGGCGGATCCGGCAGGCGCAAACGCCAGGCGCGCGCCGGCCGGCCGCGCAGGCCACCGCGCTCGGGTCGGCAGGTACCCGGGTAGACCTGCGCGTGGTGCCGCTCATGCGGCCGCCCGGTCGCGGCCATCGCCTGTTCGATGTCCCTGCGGGAACAGGCACAGGGGTAGGCCATGCCGGCGTTCACCAGCCGGTCCAGTGCCGCCTGGTAGGCCTCGGCCCGGTCCGACTGGCGGACCACAGGT
>SBFU01000360.1 GCA_006227785.1 Burkholderiales bacterium | reverse complement strand
GCCATCACGCACGACTCGCGCAACTACGTGGTCGACGTCAACAAGTGCAACTGGTGCAACGACTGCATCTCGCCCTGTCCCACCGGCTCCATCGACAACTACCGCCGCATCGTCAAAGCCAAGGCCTACAGCCTGGAAGAGCAGCTGGGCTGGGATGTGCTGCCGCCCGAACTCTCGGGTGCCGACATCGCCGCCATGGCTGCCGAAGCTGGTGGTGAAGGCGCGGACGCCGCCACAGCCGAGGCGCCGGTCGCCCAGGAGCCGCCGGCCACCGATCCCACTGGCCAGGGCGCTTTCAACTCCGCACAGTACGGCGCCAGCATCCCGCCCTGGAGCGCCGCCCACGCCTACACCAACCTCTACGGCCCCAAGGCTGCCGAGAAGACCGTCACCGCCACCGTCACCGGCAACCTGCGCGTCACCGAGGTCGGCAAGGACTACGACACCCACCACATCGTGCTCGACTTCGGCAGCATGCCCTTCCCGGTGCTCGAAGGCCAGAGCATCGGCATCATTGCGCCCGGAACCGACGCCAGCGGCAAGCCGCACCACGCCCGCCAGTACAGCATCGCCAGCCCGCGCAACGGCGAGCGCCCCGGCCACAACAACGTTTCGCTGACCATCAAGCGCGTCCTCGAAGACCATTCGGGCAAGCCGGTGCGCGGTGTGGCCAGCAACTACATGTGCGACCTCAAGGTGGGCGACAAGGTCCAGGTCATCGGGCCCTTCGGCAACAGCTTCCTGATGCCCAACCACCCGAAGTCCAGCATCGTCATGATCTGCACCGGCACCGGTTCGGCCCCCATGCGCGCCATGACCGAATGGCGGCGCCGCCTGCGTGCCAGCGGCAAGTTCGAAGGTGGCAAGCTGATGCTGTTCTTTGGCGCCCGCACGCAGGAAGAGCTGCCGTACTTCGGACCGCTGCAGAACCTGCCGAAGGACTTCATCGACTGCAGCTTTGCCTTCAGCCGAACGCCCGGCCAGCCCAAGAAGTATGTGCAGGACGCCATGCGGGAACGCGCCGCCGACCTGGCCGCGCTGCTGCAGGACCGCAACGCCTATTTCTACGTTTGCGGCCTCAAGGCCATGGAAGAGGGCGTGGTGCTGGCGCTGCGCGACATCGCCACGGGCGCCGGCCTGAACTGGGACGACGTGGGTGCATCGCTCAAGCGTGAGGGCCGCTTGCACCTGGAGACCTATTGATCGGTCCCTTCCGGTGGGTGATCAGGCCGGCGCGGGCTCATCCGCCCGCGGTCTGATCATCTTCTGCAAGGCTTCCCTGACCACCGCCCGCGTCCCGACCGGGCGCAGCCAGCGCTTGGCCAGCAACTTCTCGCAGCTGCGACGCGTCATGGTGTGCGCCCTGCCACCACGGCTGGTGAACATGAACAGGCTGCCCTTGCTGCTGGCCCACACCAGCTCGGCCCGCAACCATTGGCCTTCGGAATGGAGGTCGACCCAGTCACCCGTGTGCAGGCCGGCCAGCACGCGCACCGGATCGGTGTCCGGGTCTTCTGCCGGTACCGTTGCCAGGCCATCGGCCAGCTCTTCATCCGGGAGATCGCCTTCCAGCACCACGGTGTCGTCGAAACCGGCAGACGCCCGCTCCCGCACACCGATCCATGGCTGCTCGGCCGGTCTGGGTTTCTGCTGCTCGGCGGTGGCCGGCGCCAGCAGTTCCGGTGGCACGGTGCCTTCCTCCTGTTCGAGGGGAACCGGGCCGGAGCTGGCGCCATCGGCACGGGCCCGCATGCGCCTGAGCTTGAGCACCGGCTCATGCAGCTTGAGCAAGGCGTCAAAAAACTTCTGCGTCTCCTCCGCCGTCTTGCCCAGCTCCTCGAGGCCTTTGCGCAAGGTCTGCAGCATGGCTGGCACCACCTCGAACAGCTGGCGAGGCTGCCGCAGCGTCACTTCCCGGCGCGTGCTCCACAGCAGGTGACCGATCACCTTGCGGTAGCCTTTAGGATCCGGCCCGCCGTCCGGGTTGGCCAGCTGCGCCGAGGCAATCACCAGAGACCATGAGCCGTACAGGAAGTCGAGCACGACCCCAGGCGCGTTGAAGACGTCCGGCCGGTTGCTGATCTCCCAGGCAATCTGGTCGGCCAGCTCCTGGCGCTCCTCGGCCAGTCGCACCGCATCCAGTTGCCGGATCCTGCGCTCCTGCTCCTCCAGGTCGGCCGTGATCCAGCTGCTGCGCAGTTCGGCCAGCGCCGTGGCGAACGGGGCCGGGTCGCTGCCACCCTGTGCGTTGAGCGCCTGCACCCGAGTGCGGACCGGCTCCAGGAAGGCCTCGAACTCGGGGGCGTACTCGTCGTTGTAGCGGAAGCTGCGCTGGGCCACCTGCTCGATGAGCTGGCGGGCCGGGTGGTCCTCGCGGTTGAAGTACCTGGGCTCGCTCATGGCCAGCCGCAACAGGGCCGGCTCCAGTGCCACCACGGCCTCGCGCACCGGCGCCAGCAGCAGCGGGTCGCCCGCCACCTGGCTGACCAGCTTGCGAACCACATCCAGTCCCACCGCCTGGGACACCTTGTCTGCCTGGTGCTTGAGTTCGAGCAGCACGCGCGAGCGCTCGTGCGGGTTGGCCCAGTCGCCCCAGCAGGCCTCGTCCAGTTGCGAACCGATGTCGACCTCGCGTTTGGGCCGGTCGACGGCCGGCAGCTCGCGTCGCTGCCGGTGCTCGCGTTCCAGGGCTTGCGGATCCTGCGTGGGCAGCCGGGCGAAGGCATCGACCCGGGTCAGCTCCCGGCGCACCTGTTCGTAAAACGCGTTGTCCAGGGGTTGATCGAAAGCCCCCTGGCGATCGCCCAGAAAGGCCTGCATGACCTCGTGCTGCAGAGGACTGCGCTCCCGGGCCAGGTCCCCCATGCGCAGCGCCAGAGGGTCGCCGGTCTGCCGCTCCGGTCCTGACGGGGTGTCGCGGGCCCGTTCCTCCGCGAGCCTGCCGTGGCCGTCTTCGAGCCACGAGCGCGTCGACTCGGGCGCGAGCTGCGACGGCTGGAAGTCCGCCACCAGGCGCACCCGGTAACCCGCCTCCTGCACATTGGCCTTTTGCAGCATCTGGGCCACCTGCTCGTACAACTGGCACAAAGCCTTGCCCAGAGGCGGTCCCATGCGTTGCATCCACAGCTTGCGCACCTGGGGATCCGCCTCCCGCTCGGCCAGCAGGTCGCGCAAGGTCCGGACAAAAACCGAAGGCCTGAGCGGATTTTTTTCGGCATGCACCGTGTCCAGCCCGATGAGCGAACTCATGCGCGCATCCACCATGGACAGCGACTGTTCGACCACCGGCAGCAGGGCCTGGATCAACCGGGCCGACTCCAGCGATTCGTTGATCTCGCTGTCGTCCACCAGCGACAGCAGCGACGAGTCGGACAGGCGGGCCAGCGTGGAGGTCTGGCCTTCGTTGTCGGCCTGGTGGAAGGCCCGCTCCAGACGATGCGGAAACTGTTGGACCAGCGCGTTGCGTTGCTGGGTCAGCAACCACCAGGCCCGGGCGTGCAACTCCCTGTCCTGCATGTTGCGCCCCTGCTGCTCGGCCTGTTGCAGACCCTCGACGGCGTCGGCGATCAGGCGCTCCAGCATGGACGGCACCGCCCGCAGGACGCGGTCGAAGCACTGTTCAAGCAGGGGCGAGTCAGCGGGCATGGTGGGGCGGGGACGGGACAATGGCGAGCAGGCGGACCACCTCAAGGGTAAACCGCCAAGGTGCAGGTGTGACAAATTCACGCTGGCGTTCATCCCCCTGCAGACTCCGTCTGTCGCCATGCCCTGCACTTGCGTTGGTGAAGATCCACCCTTCGCCTGGCAGGGTTTGTGACCTGGCGGCGCTTCGGGCAGATGGCGTACAGTGTCGGATGCATGTCCGCTGAACCTCTCGACCCCGTTGCTGCTGGCCGTCCAGGCCTGGACGTCTCCGTTGTCATGCGCCTGGAGCCCGTGTCGGGACCCATGGCCCGCTGGCAGCCCTGGCGCTGGGTGGTGTCGGACGTCATTCCCGAGGGCGAGCCGCGGCCGGTCATGCCCGGTACGCAGGCGCCGCCTCCCGGTGAACCCGAAGAAGTGCAACCGCTGGCCCCGCACGAAGGGGCAGCGCCTCTGGCCGGTCGCTTCTGGCTGCACCAGGGGCATCGCGTCGAGCTGCACCGGGATGACGCTGAGGGGTATTACCTGAACCTCACCAGCCCGACCCCCTGTTTCTGGGTGTTCTGGCGTCCCGACGAGGAACGGCGGGTGGAGGGCGAGCCCCTGGCTGTGCCGCAGATCGTCACCCTCAGCTACCACGATGCGGGGCGCTGGCTGGATGCGCAGGAAAAGGTGGAGCAGGTCCCGGCTCCCCCGGTCGTGACCGAATGGCTGCGCGCTTTTGTTGACACGCATTTCCGGGCCGAACCCAAGCGGCGCCAGCGGCCGCAGAGTTTCCAGCCGCTGACCGACCGCTTCGGCCAGCCCGTGCGCATCTCCACCGACAAACGGCCGCCACGGCGCGAGCCCGGTACGGGCCAGCCAACCGGTTGAGCGGCCGCAAGCCGGCCCGTCCACAACACCCCAGCAAGGAACCCAAGCCCATGCCGCTTCGTATCGGAATCAGTGCCCGTCTGCTGCACGACCCGCCCGTAGGGCTTGGCCTGCCTCAGAAGCGCCTGCAATTCCTGGAAAGCAGCATGGCCCACTGGATCATGGCAAACGGTGCCCTGGCCCTCATGGTGCCGTTTCTGGACGAGTCCAGCGGCGTGGCCGCCCACCGGGTGCCGGTGAGCGAACTGGTCCAGCTGCTGGACGGACTGGTGCTGCAGGGTGGCATTGACATCTGTCCGGAGACCTACGGCGACACGTTGAAGGACCCGGCCTGGGCGGGCGATGCCATCCGTGACCGCTACGAGCTCGACCTGCTGGAGGCTTTCATCAAGGCCGGCAAACCGGTGCTGGGCGTCTGCCGTGGCGCACAGCTGATCAATGTGTACTTCGGGGGCACCCTGGTGCAGGACATTCCCTCGATGTGGCGGGGTGCGGCGATCCACCAGGACACCCACCGCTACGACCGGCTGACGCACGAGGTGCGCTTCGAGCCGGGCTCGTCACTGGCGCGCTTTTACGAAGAACAGCCGCAGGCCCTCCATCGGGTGACCAGCATCCATCACCAGTGTGTGGACCGGCTGGGACAGGGTCTGGTGGTGGAGGCGGTCTCTCCGTCCGACGGCATTGTCGAGGCCATCCGCCACCTCGAAGCCGAGTTCGTGCTGGGGGTTCAATGGCATCCGGAGTTCCATCTCCATCCCGGTGACGAAACCCATGGACTGCTGGACAGCGGACCCATGATGCAGGCCTTTCTGGATGCTGCACACGCGCGGGCCGCGCCACACCGAACGGTCAGGCGCGAATGGCCGAGATCATGAGCGAAGACAGCTTTTTTTCCCGCTGGTCGCGCCGCAAGGCGCAGGTTCGCGAAGGCCTCACGCCGGACGAGCCGGCACCCGCGACCATCAGCGCAGCGTCGCCTGCCGACGCGGGTCCGGTTCTGCCCCAGACCGCGGTCGCGCCGCCCGTCACCGGTGACATGCCCGGGCAAGCCGCCGACCAGGCCGAACCGCCTGCGCCGCCACCCACCCTGGAAGACGTCGCTCGTCTGACCACCGAGTCCGACTTCCGTCCGTTCGTGGCCCGGCACGTGCCCAGCGAGGTGCGCAACGCGGCCGTCAAGAAGCTGTTCACCGACCCGCACTTCAATGTCATGGACGGGCTGGACATCTACATTGATGACTACACCAAACCCAGCCCGTTGTCGGCCACCCAGATGGCGAAAATGGTGGGTGCCCAGTTCCTGAAACTGGTGGATGAACCGAAAGCGGCGCGTGCCGACACGCCTGCGACCCCAGAAGTGCACGCCCAGGCCGTGACCACCGCATCGGCCGAAGAACAACAGCAGCCGCCGACGGACCCCCCGGTCCACCCGGCACGACCCGAAGAGACCGCCCACGATGACCACGCTGATCTGCAACTGCAACCAGACGATGCCCCTGGACCCCAAGGCCCTGGGCCAGGCGCTGGATGAAGACCTGACCCTGCACACCACGCTGTGCCGGCGCGACGCGCCGGCCTTCCAGCGGGCCTGCCGCAGCCGCGATGAGCTGGTGGTGGCCTGCACCCAGGAAAGCCGTCTGTTCACCGAGCTGGCCGACCAGACGGAGGGGGCGGTCAGCGCCGATGTGCGCCCCATCCGCTTCGTCAACATCCGGGAAACGGCCGGCTGGTCCCGCGAGGCCCGGCAGGCCACCCCCAAAATGGCGGCGCTGCTGGCACTGGCCCGGGTGCCCGATCCGGATCCGGTCCCCACCGTGACCTACCGCAGTGAAGGGCGTCTGCTCATCATTGGTCCGCTGGAACAGGCCGAGCAGCACGCCGCGCTGGTGTCCGACGTGCTCGAGGTCAGCATCTTTGCCACCGGGGGTTCGGGCATGCAGGCGCGGCGTTACCCGGTGCTGACCGGGCAGCTGCAATCCCTGAGCGGCTGGCTGGGCGCATTCGAGGTCAGCTGGTCCAGCGCCAATCCGATCGACCTGAACCTGTGCACCCGCTGCAACGCCTGTGTCGCGGCCTGCCCCGAAGGCGCCATCGGCCTGGACTACCAGATCGACCTTTCGCTGTGTCGCTCTCACCGCGACTGCGTCAAGGTCTGTGAAGCGGTCGGCGCCATCAACTTCCAGCGCGAGGCCGAGACCGCCAGTGAGCGCTTTGACCTGGTGCTCGACCTGCGCAGCGCGCCCGGCTTCTCCCAGCACGCGCTGCCCCAGGGTTATCTGCACCTGTCACCCACCGCGGACCCGCTGGCCCGGGTGCGGGCGGTGACCCAGTTGCGCGATCTGGTCGGCGAGTTTGAAAAGCCGCGCTTCTTCACCTACAAGCAGAAGCTGTGTGCCCATGGTCGCAACGAAAAGGTCGGCTGCGACGCCTGCGTCCAGGTCTGCTCGGCCTCGGCCATCAGCAGCGAGATCAAGCGCAACCAGATTGTGGTCAACCCCAACCTGTGTGTGGGCTGCGGCACCTGCACCACCGTCTGTCCGACCGGTGCCCTGGCCTATGCCTACCCGCGCACCGGTGACCAGGGTGTGCGACTGCGCACCCTGCTGGCCACCTACCAGAAGGCCGGTGGGCGCGACGCGGCCCTGTTGCTGCACAGCCAGCAGGCCGGCAGCCGCTTGGTCGAAGACCTCGGCCGCATGGCCATGCTGGACAAGTCTGTGCGCGGCCTGCCGGCCCGCGTGATTCCCCTGCCGCTGTGGCACACCGCATCGGTCGGGCTGGACCTGTGGCTCACCGCGTTTGCCTATGGTGCCTCGCAGGTCTGGGTGCTGATGACGGACGAAGAGGCACCGCAGTACCATGAAGCCCTGCGCGAGCAGATGGCGGTCGCTGAAGCCCTGTTGCAGGGTCTGGGCTACACCGGCTGCCATTTCAAGCTGATCGAGGTGCGTGACGCCCGCGACCTGGCCACGCTGGACACGGAACTGGGTGAAGGGTCGGCACAGGGCGTGGGCCGCCGGGCCAGCTTTGCGGCGCAAGCCGAAAAGCGCGCCACGCTGGAACTGGCCCTCGATCACCTGCTGCAGGACAGTGCCGCGCGCGCCCCTACCCCGAGGGGCGCCGATGCCGCCATTGCCTTGCCGGCGGCTTCGCCCTTCGGAACGATTGCGGTGGATGCCCAGGCCTGCACCCTGTGCCTGAGCTGCGTCAGTGCCTGCCCGGCCGGCGCCCTGCAGGACAACACCGAACGCCCCCAGTTGCGTTTCATCGAGAAGAACTGCGTGCAGTGCGGCCTGTGTGCCAGCACCTGCCCCGAGCAGGCCATCAAGCTTGAGCCGCGCCTGTGGCTGTCCGAGCAGCGCCGGCAAACGCGCGTGCTCAACGAGGCCCAGCCCTACCAGTGCATCCGCTGCAGCAAGCCTTTTGGCACCCTCAAGGGCGTCGAGGTCATGTTGGCCAAACTGGGCGGTCACGCCATGTTCCAGGGCGAGGCGCTGGAACGCCTGAAAATGTGCGGCGACTGTCGCGTGGTGGACATCTACACCAACCCGGGCGAGACCCGAATCACCGACCTCTGAATCCCATGACCGACCGCATTCCCGTCTCCTCCGCACTCGACGAAGAAACCGCACGTGCCGAGGTCTATGGCCTGCTGGCCGCGCTGTATTACGCACCGCCCGGGCCTGAGCTGCTGGCCCAGTTGCGTGTGGCCGTGACCGAGGCTCCGGCGGCCGGTGGCTTCCTGGAGGAACCCTGGCGCCAGCTGGTGGGCGTCACACGCGACCTGCGTGACGACCAGGTGGCCGACGAATACGACAGCCTGTTCGGCGGTATCGGCAAACCCGAGGTCTACCTGTTCGGTTCCCACTACCTCAGCGGCTTTCTCAACGAGAAGCCGCTGGCCCAGCTGCGCGGTGACCTCGCCACCCTGGGCCTGGCGCGCGACGAAACCATGCCAGAGACCGAAGACCACATCGCCTACCTGTGCGAGGTCATGCGCTACCTGATCGCCGGGGATGATGTCGAGGTCGCCAACCTGACCCAGCAGCAGAAGTTCTTCGGGGCCCATGTGCAGACCTGGGTGCCAGCCATGTGCGATGCCATCAGCGCCCACCCCAAAGCACGCTTCTACGCGGCGCTGGCCGACTTCACCCGGGCCTTCGTCAGTGTCGAGTCCCAGGGATTCGACATGATGGTCTGACGCCCCTCAGATTGCGCCAGGGCGTCCGTCGTTGGTGCGCTCAACCGCTGGCGTCTGCGGCTCGGTGGTCAGCGTGACGGTGAAGCAGGCGCCTGTGGCGTCCGTCCGGTTGGCCGCCTGCAGGCTCGCGCCATAGCGTTCCAGCAGGCTGACGCTGATCCACAAGCCCAGTCCGTTGCCGTCGTTGCGGGTGGTGAAGAACGGGCTGAACAGGCGCTCCAGCACCGCTGGCGAGAGGCCAGGGCCGGTATCCAGCACCTCCAGCGCCGCACCGGGCCATTCGGCCGGGCCGACCTGCACGTCGCGGGTGCGCAGTGTCAGGCTGCCACCCTCACGCATGGCCTGCACCGCATTGATCATCAGGTTGATGATGACCTGCTGGAGCTCCTGCCGGTTGAACCCCACCCTGCGGGTGGCCTGCAGTTCGCGGTTCACCCTGATGCCGCTTTGCCCCAGCAGGTGGGCCACCAGCACCAGGCAGTCCTCGACCGTGCGGTTCAGGTCCAGCGCTTCCACGTAACCGGCGTACTCGGTGGGGCGCGCGTATTGCAGCAACTGGGTGACGATGATGCGCATCCGCTCCACCTGTTCGTCCAGCAGGCGCAGCTCACCACGCACCGGATCGGCGTGCGTGCCCAGGGTTTCC
>SBFU01000410.1 GCA_006227785.1 Burkholderiales bacterium | reverse complement strand
CTCGGGCGGCTATCGGGACGACCTGATTGCCGGCGAAGAGCCCGAACTGTGCCTGCGCTTGCGGCGTGAGGGCTGGCACGTGTACCGGCTGGACCACGAAATGACCCGTCACGACGCCGCCATGACCCGCTGGACGCAGTGGTGGCAGCGGACCGTACGCAGCGGTCACGCGTTTGCCGAAGGCGCGTGGCTCCACGGCGCTTCGCCCGAGCGCCACTGGGTGCGAGAGACCGGGCGCGCCGTCGCATGGGGACTGCTGCTGCCTCTGGGCATTGGGGCACTGGCCTTGTTTGTGGACCCCCGCGCCGGATGGCTGGCCCTGATTTACCCGGCACAATGGTTGCGTCTGAGCATTCGTGACCGCTCGGCGGCCCTGGCCTTCTTCACCCTGGCGGGCAAATTTGCCGAGGCCCAGGGCGTGTTGAAGTTCGGCCTGAACCGGCTGCTCGGTCGCGGCGGTCGACTCATCGAATACAAATAACCATCGGGCAGGGATTTCATCGGATGAACCACGGGTGGATCGGCAGCTGGTCGCCGGGCATTGGCGACCCGACGGTGGGCGGCTGGCTGACCGTGATCCTGTATGCGTGGGCGGCCTGGTTGTCGTTTCGTGTGCTGCAGCGGGATCGCCGCAACCGCATCGTGCTGAGCGACAACGAAAAGGCGATCTGGCGCCTGATGATGGCGGGCATGATCGTGCTGGGCATCAACAAGCAGTTGGACCTGCAGTCGGCCATGACAGAGGTGGGGCGTGTCCTGGCCCGTGAACAAGACTGGTATGACAACCGCCGCCAGTTTCAGGAGGCGTTCATCGTCGCGGTGCCGATCGTGGGACTGACGGCACTGGCGGCCATGAGCGTGCTGGTGTGGAAGGCACCTGCAGCCACCCTGTGGGCCTGCGCCGGCGCTGCCGGACTGCTGGTTTTTATCGCCATCCGGGCGACGTCTTTTCACCGCGTCGACGAGATGCTCGGCTGGCGGCTGGCCGGTTTGCCACTGAACTGGGTTCTCGAGATGGGATCCCTGCTGGTCATTGGCTGGGGTGCGCGCAGAAGGGCCAGGGTGCGCGCATGAGGGTCGCCTATTTCATCAACCAGTACCCCAAAGTCAGCCACAGCTTCATCCGGCGCGAAATCATGGCGCTGGAACGTCAGGGCGTGGCGGTCGAGCGGATCGCCCTGCGCGGCTGGCAAGACCCCGTCGTGGACACGGAAGACAAGGCCGAGCAGACCCGAACCTTCTACGTGCTCAGGCAAGGCCTGCGTGGACTGGTGGGCGCCTTGGTCGGTCAGGCAGTCAGGACGCCCGTGGCGTTCATGCGGGCACTCGGCCAAGCCTGGCGGGTGAGCCGGGGATCCGACCGGCCGTTCGCCTACCACCTGGCCTATCTGGCCGAGGCCTGCCAAGTGCTCGCCCATCTGCGGCATCACCCGGTGCGCCACATTCATGCCCACTTCGGCACCAACTCGGCCGAGGTGGTCATGTTGGCACGCACGTTGGGCGGCCCACCCTATTCCTTCACTGCCCACGGGCCAGAAGAATTCGATCGCCCGGTGGCCCTGCACCTGCGCGAAAAGATCGAGAACGCCGCCTTCGTGGTAGCCATCAGCTCCTTCGGGCGCAGCCAGCTCTACCGCTGGGTGGGCCATGAACACTGGCCCCGCATTGCGGTGGTTCACTGTGGCCTGGAGAAGGGTTTCTACGAAGGCGCCGAGGCGGAGCCCCTGCCTGACCGGCCCCGCCTCGTCTGTGTGGGCCGCCTGTGCGAACAGAAGGGGCAGCTCATCCTGCTCGAAGCCGTCCGCCAGCTCCGAGACCGGGGCATCGGTTTCCAACTGGTGCTGGCGGGCGATGGCGAAATGCGGCCCGAGGTCGAACAGCTGATCAACCAACACCGACTGCAAGACCGAGTCCGCATCACCGGCTGGATCGACAGCGAGCTGGTGCGGCAAGAGCTGCAGGCCGCCCGTGCGATGGTCCTGCCCAGCTTTGCCGAGGGCCTCCCGGTGGTCATCATGGAAGCCATGGTCCTGGAGCGCCCGGTGGTGACTACCACCGTGGCCGGCATACCGGAGCTGGTGCGCCAGGGCCAGGACGGCTGGCTGGTGGCCCCCGGGGACGCGCAGGCGCTGGCAGAGGCCCTGGTCCAGGTGCTGCACGCCGATGTCGAAGTGCTGCAGGCGATGGGGCGAGAAGCCCGCCGCCGCGTGATCGCACGTCACGACATCGATGTGGAAGCCGCGAAACTGCGAACTCTCCTGATGAGGTCGCCATGACCCGGGGCCTGAGCATCATCATTCCGGCCAACAACGAAGAGGCCTACCTGGCCGACTGCCTGCAGGCCCTGATGGCCTCGGAACCCGCCGATACCCCGGTGCAGGTGCTGGTCGTGGCCAATGCCTGCACCGACCGGACGGTGCCCGTGGCCCAGGCTTTCGAGCCATCCGCCCGTCGCATGGGCTGGCACCTGCAGGTACTTGATCTGCCCGAGCCGGGCAAACTCAACGCGCTGAACGTGGGCGATGACAAAGCGACCGGCGACATGCGTCTGTACCTGGACGCCGATGTGCGGGTGAGTCCCCCGCTGGTGCGCCAGTTGGTCGAGGTGCTGTCGGCCACCCCCGATGCCCGGTACGCCAGTGGCTCACCCCGGGTTTCACCGGCGAAGTCCTGGGTGACGCGGGCCTACGCCCGCTTCTGGCAGCAACTGCCGTTCGCTCGCAGTGAGGCCCCGGGCTTCGGGGCATTCGCGGTGAATGCCGCCGGCCGCGCCCGCTGGGGCCGGTTTCCCGACATCATTTCCGACGATACCTATGTGCGCCTGCTGTTTGCGCCGCACGAGCGTGTCGGCGTGGCCGCTGGCTACGACTGGCCCATGGTGGAGGGCTTTCAGCGGCTGGTGAAGGTCCGGCGACGGCAGGATGAGGGTGTCAGGGAGATTGCCCGCCAGTGGCCGGCACTGATGAGCAACGAAGGCAAATCGCCACCCGGGGGCGGGCAGTTGCTGCGCCTGGCGACCGCAGACCCGGCGGGCTTCTGTGTCTATGCGGTGGTTACCCTCGCCGTTCGATCGCGGCGGGCATCCGCGCAGTGGACCCGTGGTCGCTAAAGCCCGAAAAAAAGAAACAAGATTACCGCGTCAGACTCAAGCAATCCCTAAAGAGGAACCAGATGCCTAAAGGATAATTGAGCAGGTAACGACGCCACAGCCGCCCGGGCTCCCGGGTCAGGCGATACAGCCATTCCAGCCCGGACCGCTGCATCCACTGCGGCGCGCGACCGCCATCAGGTCCGAGAATCTCGAACGTGCCACCGATACCCAGCAACAACAGGTGCGGCATGCGCTGCCTCAGAAGCAGGGCCAGCCGGTCCTGCTTGGGTACACC
>SBFU01000022.1 GCA_006227785.1 Burkholderiales bacterium | reverse complement strand
GTGTATGCCACCTCGCCTGCGGCTGCAATGGCCTGCTCGGCAGACGAGTGCCATCCGCCCTCCAGAGCGCGCGCGTGCTCGGCCGCGTCTTGCACCTGTCGGTAGGTGTAGGTCGCGCCAAACTCGCCGCTGTACTGGCCAGGTGAGCGGAAGACGAGGCGAGGGTATTCCACGATCAGGCCTTCTTGCGCGGCTTGGCGGTCTTGGCCGACTCGCGGAAAGCCTTGGCCGTGGGCGCACCAGGCGCTCCAGGCTTGCGCATCTTCTCACCGCTTCCGGTAGCGATGCGCTTGCGTTTGGCTGCGATGTTGCTGTAGAGACCGGGTTTCACTTCATGCCCTTTTTCATCGGGGCCTTGCCGGGCTTGCCTGCCTTCATGGCGGCCTTGCGAGCCGTGCTCATGGCAATGGCCACTGCCTGCTTCTGGGGCTTGCCAGACTTCATCTCCTTGGAGATATTCTCGCTGATGGACTTCTTGCCGTAACCCTGTTTCAGAGGCATATCAGGCTCCTGATGTGAAAACGCGGGCGGTAGTCAGCGACCGCCGCCCGCGCTATTGTGGCAGACGCCCTATCAGCTCATGCGATAGATCGTGAAGGTATCCGCCGCAGTCTTGCGCACCCGGAAGTGACCCGAGGTGCTGTGCGCCACCGCACCGCTGCCGACGATGGTGATGCCGGCCACGCCGCCGCCAACAGACACGGTGAAGGTGTTGGAACCGCCCGTGTTGATGACGTAGAAGTCGAAGCTGTCATCCACAGCCAGGCTGCTTGCCGCGTCGATGATCGCGCCGGTATCGGGCGTGGCAGTCACCGCTGCGCCCGTGCTCGACGTCACGATGCCGCCGAGCATCATGGCCGCCGTCAGGGTGCCGGTCGCGTTCAGCGCGTTGGGCGTGGCTTGGTGCTGCCAGTCGCCATCGTCGCCGACCACCGGGTCAGTGCCCACCGCGTACAAGACGGGGTATGCACCAGCCTCGATGATGATCGTTGCGCCATCGGTGAACGCCGACGACGTGTAGATCGTGTCGGTCACCGTCTGGATCAGATCGTTCTGCGACGGGTAGTTGGGGAAGCCCACCACCTGATAGACCAGAGCCTCGCCGGCAGTCTTGACGGCGATTTTCTGGTTGGCGGTGAGGGTGACGGTTGCGGTGCCTTGCGCCGCGATGATCTCGTAGGACACTTGGATGCTCCTTGAATCGGGTTGCGACACGGGCCGGTGTTACCCGGCCCGCTGCGTCATCACGGCTGGGCGGTGTTTTGGCCGAACAGCAGGATGCCAGACATTTCCGGCTGCTTGTTGACCACGCCGAACAGGGTGTCGAGGCGGTACTTCGTCTTCATGGTGTTGACGTCGTACTGCTTCTGCATCACCAGTTCGATGCCCTGATCGGTGCTGGCGCGCATCACTGCGGCACCCGCATCGGTCGGCACGGCGTAGCGACCCGGCAGGATTTCCAGCGCGTCCTTCTGCCAGAAGCAGTTGACCGGCGCGGCAACCGTGTTCAGGCGCGTGACCGTGGCGCTGGCGCTGGCCGTCACTTCGCAGTTCTGGTACTGCTTCTCGGCATCGCTGCCGCCCTGCGCCGAGATGATCGGCGGGGTGATGACCATCGTGGTGCCGTTGAGCACCTGCACGACCCGGAAGGTCTTGCGCGTGCCGGTGGCCGACTTGGTGATGTGATGAACCGACTCGATGCCCTCGATCCGGAACACGTCACCCGCCCGCAGATCGGCCGTGGCGGTCACGGTGACGGTCTGGAAGCGGTTGTCCACGTTGGACGACTCGCCCGTGGCGGACACGCTGGTGGCGACCGGAACGTAGTAGTTGCCGGCAGCGGTGCGGGTGTCGATCGTCGTGTTCGAGCCCGTGACCGCACGAATGCGGTTGGCGTAGTCGAACTTGTACGTCATGAACCCGGCCACGTCGCCAACCAGGCCACGGCGGTAGGCTTGATCGGAGATCCCGTTGCCGAAGGAGCGGGTGTCCTTGGCGAGGTTGCCGGCCATGCCGTTGTAGTCGCGGCTCGACAGCGCCAGATAGCGGTCGAACTGCTGGACGCCGATCTCGTTGAACGCCGTGTCGCACTCGGCCACGTCCTCGTAGGCACCAGCGCCGCTGGTGATGCACACCGCAACCGAGCCCAGGTTCGCCGCAGCGCCCATGATGGCCAGGTTGATGTCGCTGGCCAACTTCTGCTTGGCGGCGTCGCCGAGGCGGCCTTCTTGCAGCGTGTCGCGGAGTTCCAGCGAGTCCATGATCCACGGCACCGACTTCTGGTAGCCCAGCGTGGCCGGCACCGTCAGTTGGGTCATGCCCTGGAAGTTCAGCGTCTGGTCCATGCCGTCGAACGACTGGGCGATGTACGGCTGCGGACGCCAGATGATGTTGTTGGTCCGCTCCATCATCGAACCGTCGGTGCGGTACATCGAGACGTTGCGCGACAGCACGAGCGCGTCGTTGAAGCCTTCGAGGATGTCCTCGAACGCTACGCGCTCTTCCTTGGAAAACGAATTGGCCATGATGGCTCCTGAGAATGAATGAGTGACGATTGCGGCTAGGGCCGCGCCTGATACTCACCAGTCAGAGCCGGCGGTCGCTCATGGGTTGTGCACTGCCGATTTCTGGCTGGCGAGACCTGCACTTGGCGCGAATGTATCACATCCTGCGCCAGGTGCAATAGGTCAGCGGCCTTTTGCCTTGAGTTGCTGCCGATACTTGAACACCTTGGAGTAATCCCCCGTGCGCTCGGCTTCTGCCCGCAGGCGATCAAGGTTGCTGTCCACAGCGCCGCTGATCGGTGCGGTGCTGCGGATTGCGCCCTCGGGTGGGGGCGGGGTTTTTTTGGGTGCGACTTTCAACTGTGCCTCCAGTTTCGCCACAGCGAATGCGAATTTCACGGGATCGGTGATGGCCGCAAGTTCCTTGGCCTTCTTGGGGTTCTTGCCCAGCGCATAGACCACCATTGCCGGGTTGTCAGCGCCTTGCAGTAGCACACCCTGCTGGACGGTGTTCAGCGCCTCCTGCACCGTGGCCTCCGCGTCGTCGTAGTCGCGGACCTTCAGTGACTGTTTGGCGGTGCCGTATGCCTCCAGTTTGGCTTGCCATGCCTGCATCTGCTGCTGCTCGGCCTGCTTGACTTTGGACTGGAACTCGTCGACCTGGCGCTTCTGGCTGTACCACTGTTCCAGCGCAGCCTCGTATTTCTGGGAGTCATAGTCCATGCCCTCCAGCGTTGGCTTCGGCCCCAGGCGCGGCACAGCCTGCTGCGGCTGCGTCTGCTGGAGTTTGGCCTCCAGTTCGCGGATGCGCTTCTGATCCTCGCGGTTCTTGCGCCGCAGATCACGCACCCAGTCTGGCGCCTGCTCCTCTTCCTCGGCGGGCTTCTCGTCGCCAAT
>SBFU01000407.1 GCA_006227785.1 Burkholderiales bacterium | reverse complement strand
GGCGCCCCTTGAGTGCCCTGGCCAGACGGGCATCGAGGTCCAGCTCGGGCAACAGCTGCTGAACCTGTGCAGCCAGTTCGGGTTGCTCGGCCAGTGCCCCCTGGGCGAGCGCCTGCAGGCGCGAAAGCCCGGCACTGTCGTCGGGCTCGGCGAACACCGTGTCCAGTCCCAGCACCTGGATGCCCTGGCGATCGAACAATTCGTCGACGAGAGCCGCCACCCGGTCACGGGGCCAGGGCCAGCGACCCTGCTCGGCCAGGCTTTTCTCGTCGATGTCCACGATCACCAGCCGGTCGTCGGTCCCGCCGGGCAGGGTGGCCTTCAGGCGCGCGTCGTAGACGATCTGGTCCAGCCGCTGCAGGGGCTCCATGCGCCAGAAGCCCAGCACATGCATCAGCGCCAGCAAGAGGGGCAGCAATGACACGGCCATGCGTGGACCGTGTCGCCTGATGGCCTTCATGGCCATGCCCCGGAGGTCAGGCGCCCACCGGCAAAGGGCAGGCGGCGCGCGTCACTGCTGGACGAACTGCATCTGGGTGCCGGCAAGGTCGATCACGTCGCCGTTGCGCAGCTGCACCGGATCGCTGCCCAGCGGTTTGCCGTTGATGGTCGGTTTGTTGACCCCTTCGACCAGGGCGACCACATAGCCCTGCGGCCGCTTGGTGATGGCGGCCACGGCCACACCGGGCTTGCCGATGGTGGTGACCACCTTGACCAGCGGCACCTCGCGACCGGCAGCGGCACCCGACATGACGCGGATGGCGGCGGGGCCGGCGCTGTCGGCCGCCTCACCGGCGCCCCCCGCCCCCTGGGCGGTGTTGATCACCATGGTCTTTTCGTAGCTGTCCGGGCTGCCGTCATGGATGAACTTGATCTTGTACTTGCCGATCTCGACCGTGTCGCCATTGCCCAGCTGCTGCTTCTTGATCGCCTTGCCGTTGACGTAGGTGCCGTTGGTGCTGTTGAGGTCTTCCAGGAACACGTCGGCGCCCGACATCTGGAGCACGGCGTGTTCGCCGCTGACCGCCAGGTTGTCGATCACGATGTCGTTGTACGGACGACGGCCCAGGGTGGTGCGGTCCTTGGTGAGCTGCACTTCCTTGATCACGACACCGTCGATGGAAACGATCATTTTCGGCATGGCCGACTCCTCTGGAGACTTGTAGTACTGCGTTGATTCTAGGACTTCAGGCTGGCGGACGATCAGGCACCCAGCATGCGCGAGAACAACCCTCGTCGGGCCGGACGTGCGCGGGCCTGTGCCAGTATGACCGAAATATTATCCCGTCCACCGCAATCGTTGGCCGCCGCCACCAGGGCGTGCGCCTTTTCCTCCAGCGTGCCGGCGGTCACCAGCAGGGCGGCGATGCGCTCGTCGGACATCATGTCGTTCAGTCCGTCCGAACAGAACAGGTAGAGGTCGCCATCCTCGATGCGGAACTCGCTGACCTCCAGCAACACCGTGTCCTCCACGCCCAGGGCCCGGGTGACCAGGTTGCGGTGGGTGGCGAACTGGGCCTGCTCGGGCGAGATCAGGCCGGCATCGATCTGCTCCTGCAGCAGCGAGTGGTCACGCGTGAGCTGCACGAACTGGCCCTCGCGCAGGCGGTAACAGCGCGAGTCGCCCACGTGCCCGATCAGGGCCCGCGTCTTCTGGAACACGCCCATGACCAGGGTCGTGCCCATGCCGGCGTAGTGGGCCTCGGCATTGGCGGCGTTGAAAATCGAGCGATTGGCGTTGTCGATGCAGATTTCCATGGCTCGGCGCAGCTCCCGCGAGGTGGCCTCGTGCCCGCCCTCGGCCAGCCAGCGCCCCAGCTCGGTCTTGACGTAGGTGGTGGCCATGGCGCTGGCCACCTCGCCCGCGTTGTAGCCCCCCATGCCATCAGCCAGGATCGCGATGTGGTTCTCCGTATCCAGCAGCACGGAGTCTTCGTTGTTTTCCCTCACCATGCCGGTGTCGGTGAGGCTGAAATACTCGAAATTCATGGAATTGGGACTTATGACCGCATTGTGCCGTGTTCTGACCACGGTTCTGCGGTGGCTCGGGCCGGCATGACACGGGTGGCCGCATAGGCGTCGGGATCGGGCGGTGTTTTCAGGGTCGGGTCGACCATCGGGCCGGTGGGTAGCCGGGAACGCAGCTGCTCCAGGGCATCGGCCAGGGTGTCGCCGCTGTCCGGCCGTCCGGCAGGCGCCTTGGCCAGCAGCTGGGCGAGCAGCTGAGCCAGCTGGACCGGCAGATCCGGGCGAAGTTCGCGCAGGTCAGTGGGCGTGTCGTTGGCAATGCGGTACATCAGGGCCGCCATGGAATCGGCCTGCAGGGGCAGCTGGCCGGTGAGCAACTGGTAGAGGGTGGCGCCCAGCGAGTACAGGTCGGAACGGCCGTCCAGCGGCTGTCCGGCCAGCTGTTCTGGCGACATGAAACTGGGGGTGCCCAGCACGACGCCGGTGCGGGTCCGGCTGGCGTCGGTGATGCGGGCGATACCAAAGTCGGTCACCTTGACTGTGTCGGTCGCCGCGTCGTACATGATGTTCCCCGGCTTGATGTCGCGGTGTACCACCCTTTGCGCGTGGGCATGGGCGAGCGCCCTGGCCACCCGCGCCCCGATCGAGAGCACCGTGTCCACCGGCAGCAGCTGCCCGGGTCGGGCCGCGGTTTGCAGGTCACCGCCCGAGAGGAATTCCATGGCAATGTAGGCCAGGTCGTGTTCCTCGCCCGCATCAAAGATGGTGACGATGTTCGGATGCTGAAGGCGGCCGGCGGTCTCGGCTTCGCGGAAAAAGCGTTCGCGCGCCTCCTGCAGCTCCAGGCCCTCAAATTCGGCGCTCAGGGCCAGGGTCTTGATGGCCACCACGCGGCCGATGCGCGGATCGCGTCCCTGGTAGACCATGCCCATGGCGCCCTTGCCGAGGGTCTTTTCGACGAGGTAGCGGCCCAGCATGGGATTTTCCACCCCTTCCCCACCCAGGATCAGGCTGCCCCCGGGATGGGCAGCACCACCGCCCAGCACCTGGGTCCGGGACAGATCGCGGGCCCGGTTCAGGCGGGTCTGCACATCGGCGTTGCCCTGGTCCAGCCGGGCCATGTGCTCGTAGACCGCCTCGGCCTTGTTGAACTGGCGTTTGCGTTCGAAGTCCAGGGCCAGCTGGCGCAGGTTGTCCATCAGCGGCGCGCCGTAGGGGACTCGGCGGAAGCGGTCAAAGGCCATGTCGAGCTGGCCCTGTCCCTGCAAGGCCAGGCCCATCAAGCGGTTGGTCTCGGCGGATTCATCGTCGGTGCGCCGCTTGCCTGTCTCGGTGAGCCAGAAACGTTGCGTGGTCTGGGCCAGGTAGCCGAACAGCAAGGCGGTGGCTGGCAACACCAGTGGCAGCCAGATGGCCGGCCCCACCAAAAGGCCGTA
>SBFU01000003.1 GCA_006227785.1 Burkholderiales bacterium | reverse complement strand
CGCCGATCTGCAGCAACACCCTCGGGGCACGGCACCCAATCTCAGGGCCATGCGGCGTGAAGATGTTTCAGCGGGCTTCAGTGCCGAGGTCGAACAGGGACTGCGTGCGCACCCCGGCCTTGTCGTCGAAATCGCGCGCGGCCTGCTGCAGGACTCGTTTCCCGAGACCCTCCATGAAGACATCGCCCAAGCGGTCGGACTGGACCTGACGGAGACGGCACACGCCGCGCGCGACGGCGAGGAGGCATTTGCCTACAGTCAACGCCGGCAGCGCAACAAGGCCTTCAGAGACCGGGTGCTCCGCGCCTATGAATACCGCTGCTGTGTCTGCGGCTTCGACCTCAGGCTGGGTCACCTGCCCGCTGGCCTGGAGGCGGCGCACATCCAGTGGCACACGGTCGGGGGGCCAGACATTGAGCCCAACGGCCTGTCGCTGTGCGCCCTGCACCACAAGCTGTTTGACCTCGGCGCATTCACGCTGGAGCCCTCGTCATTGAAGATCGTGTTCAGCGAACACGCCATGTCGGGCAGCCGGGGGATGACGGGAGAGTTGCGGCACCACGGGCAGGACTTGCTTCGCCCGACCACGTTCGATGCGGTGCCGGGACCAGCCTTCTTGAAGTGGAACTGGACCTATGTATTCAAGAGGAAGGCGAGGGTCCTTCTGGCATGAACATCGGTCGCGCCTACTATTCATCGCCGCTCGGGCTGTTTCTTCGACGCTCCCCGGACAGCATCCTCGGTGAGTTGGCACGAAACTCCGGCTTTGCCATCGAGTTGAGTCAGCGCGACGCCTGGATTCGACAGATCAAAGTGCTCCAAGTGCAGTTAGCCGCATGGGCGACAGCAGGCCATATTTTTCTTGAGTTCGTGGTGCCCCGCATGGGACGTCGCATTGATGTCCTTTTGGTCATCAAGAACGTACTCTTGATTGTCGAATTCAAGGTAGGAGAGTCGGTTTTCTCGCGTGCCGCCCTTGACCAAGTGTGGGACTACGCCCTCGATCTGAAAAACTTTCACGAGCCCAGCCATGCCGTGACCATTGCGCCCGTTTTGGTTGCAACGGAGGCTGAAGTCGGGTTCAGCAGCATCGCAACCAGCCACCACGATGACGGCGTTTTGATGCCCATCAAGACCGACCCCTCTTCTTTGCATGCCTGCATAGAACAAGTGCTTTGGCTGAGTGACGGTCCCGAGATCGACGCGCTTACATGGGTGCAGGGGCGCTATAAGCCCACCCCTACGATCGTAGAGGCGGCATCTGCGCTGTACGGTCATCATTCGGTCGCTGACCTGTCTCGCAGCGATGCGGGTGCCAAGAACCTTTCGGTCACATCCGAAACAGTTGATCAAGTGATTCGGAGCGCCAGATCCCACCATCGAAAGGCAATCTGCTTTGTCACTGGCGTGCCGGGTGCAGGCAAAACATTGGTCGGTCTCGATATCGCGACCAAGCACATGGATGCTCGCAGCGATCTGCACAGCGTCTATCTTTCCGGAAACGGCCCCTTGGTCAAAATTCTCTGCGAGGCGTTGACCAGAGATGAGATTGCGCGCGCGCGGTCACAAGGTTTGCGTCTGAGGGTTGGAGAAACACGCAAGGCCGTAGAAGCGTTTATCCAAAACGTCCACCACTTCAGGGACGCATACCTAATTGACCCGAACCCGCCTGTTGATCACGTGGTGATCTTCGACGAGGCGCAGCGTGCATGGACGCTGGAGCAGACCAGCAAGTTCATGGCGCAAAAGAAGGGCCGAAGTGACTTCAATCGATCCGAGCCCGAGTTTCTCATCTCATGCGTGGACCGACATCCGGACTGGGCGGTGGTGATCTGTCTTGTGGGAGGTGGACAAGAGATCAATACTGGCGAGGCAGGTATCAGCGAGTGGCTGCAGGCCATTGAGCGGCACTACCCGTCGTGGGAGGTTCATGTATCGCCCCACCTGACAGACAGCGAGTACGCGGCAACCGATGCGATTGCGTCGCTCCAACGGCATGCCCACATTGTTTTCAATGAAGGCCTTCACCTAGCTGTCTCCATGCGCTCCTTCCGGGCGGAGCACGTGTCGGCCTTCGTAAAGCATTTGCTGGATCGGGACAAGAGCCAAGCGTCTGAGGCACTTCAAGCGGTTCGACAGCGGTATCCGATCGTGATCACAAGAGACTTGGCGAAGGCCAAGCAGTGGCTCAAGTCGCAAGCACGTGGAACCGAGCGTTACGGGATCGTTGTTTCTTCCCAAGCTGAGCGACTTAAGCCTCACGCCATCAACGTGCGCTCGCCGATGGACCCTGTTCATTGGTTCCTTGATGAAAAAGACGATGTCCGCTCATCCTATTACCTCGAAGACGTCGCGACCGAATTCCATGTGCAAGGCCTGGAACTTGACTGGGCCTGTGTGGTCTGGGATGCAGATTTGCGTGTTGGCGCAGACGATTGGCGTTACCACCAGTTTGTCGGCAACAAGTGGCAGAACATTCACAAAAGAGAGCGTCAGCTCTATCTGAAAAATGCCTACCGAGTTCTTCTGACACGTGCTCGTCAAGGCATGGTGATCGTGGTTCCGCCGGGCGACCCGGAGGACCCCACCCGCGACGCAGCGTTCTACGACCCGATTTTTCAGTATTTGACGGAGGTGGGCGTATCGGCCTTTTGAGAGCTGCCCATCAGCTGAGGCAACGATCGTGCGCCCAATGTCCGCCGCTCCGCTGGTTGCGTCGGAACGTGTCGGCAGGTCTCGCGCACTCCTCTGGGGCAACGCAGTAGACCGTCCAGTCGCCGTAGTACTTGCCACCAAAAGCGAGCAGATCGCCAGCCAGTTCGAGTTCGTGGTCCGTCTCCGATTTTCCGAAGTAGCGCTGGCCATCGTCTGCCGACTCGAACGCTATGCGGACCGTACACGTATACGTGGTGTGAAACCATTTCAACGGGCCGATCATTGGCCCGTTGAATCCCCAGTCGTTCATCTGTTGCTGGGGGTGATCACGGCCATGGAGCAGCCCAAGGTACATGCCAGGACGCGGAGGCTGTTCTCCGTAGGTTGGAAGATTTTCGTGAGAGGCGATGTCGGCGTTCATGCAGGCTCCTGATTGAGGATGGAGAGCCCAGCGTAAGTGCCGCAGTGACTGTTGTCACCCAGGGCATTGCCTGGGTGACGTCAAGCGCTTATCGGGCCAGGATTGGACCGCGCGATGCATCCGGCCGCCCTACGCCGTCTCCCTCTGCACAAACACCCTCAGCGCCCCAGGCCCTTCGCTCTCGACCTCGGTGACATCGACCGCCTGCACCCGCGCCAGGGGCGGGCCCTGTTGGGCCCAGTCGATGAGGATCTGCACCGCGGGGGGTGCGCCGCACACCAGGGCTTCGACGGTGCCGTCGAGCCGGTTGCGCACCCAGCCGCCCAGGCCCAGGGCCTG
>SBFU01000239.1 GCA_006227785.1 Burkholderiales bacterium | reverse complement strand
CTGGCCCATGGCACAGGCCGATCAGTTCTCCCCCGGACCGGTCACCTGAGCGGAACGCCCCGGAAGACCGCGCACCATGGGAGCGATCAGGTGGCGCCCGCGTCGTCGCGAATGCGTTCTTCCTGCTGGACCTGCCCATCGGGACCGTAGCGTCGGCTGCGCAGCAGCTCCCCCCGCTCGCCATATTCGTCCTCGCGGACCAGGCGCCCACTTTCGTCGTACGCGCGCTGCCAGCCCCACAACCGTCCGTTGCGCTCCGTCACCACGGACAACCTGGAGCCGTCCACACGAAAGCTTTCACTGACCCGCCAGCGGTGACGGCCTTCCCGCGCCATCTGTTGCAGCAGCTTGCGCTGCCCGCCGGGGTACCACTGCTCCAGCCGGCGCTCCTCGCCATTGACCCAGGTCAGCTCCTGGGTGAGCTGGCCATCCTCGCTCCACTCACGTGCCACACCTTCACGCCCTTGAGGACCTCCGGGATCACGCTCCAGCAAATCGGTCTGCGAGCGCAAGCGCCCTGACGGGTAGAAGACTTGTTTGACACGCCGACCTTCCTGCAGCGATTCGGTCCGGACCACCCGCCCCTGATCGTCCAGTACCGATTGATGGCGCAGTTGCCCGGCGCGGTAACGCACCACGGATTGCAGCTGTCCCGGGGTCAGGTACAGACGGGTCTCGACGTCCTGACCCAGGTGTCCGCAAGGATGGCGGTCCTCGGGAAGCAGGCTGGTCGGTGCACAGCGCAGTGCCCGCAGGCTGCCATCCTCCAGGAATTCCATCAGCACCGGTTGCCGACCGCCGGTGGCATAAGTCAGCTGCCGCAGGCGCCCCTGTTCATCGTTCAGGCGCTGGGGACCGATGGGGCGCCCCTCAAGCCAGGCACCGCGCTGACGCTCCGTGCCCTGGGCGTCCACACACACCCGCTCACCACTGCGACCCGACACGGCGGCCGGCCCGTCCCCCGCCAGTACCTCACCGTCGAGCCGGCACTGCAGCGTCTCCTGGGTCTGTGCAGCCAACGGCGCCAGCGCCACCAGCCCCAGCCACAGGCAACGCCGCATCAGCCACGCCCACGCCGAGTGCCAGCCGTCCCTGGTCGGCTCAGCGAGCGCCTGCGGCGGATCGGTCAGGTTCATGAAGCCCACTCCAGGTCCGTGCCACGGACACGCCCAGGCGCGACAGGCGCCGGGCCATGCGAAGCACCTCGCCATCCTTGCTGATCAGGCAGGCGCGGTGCGCCACCGCCAGGTCGATGAACTTCTGGTCGTCAGGGTCCTTGCAGACACAGCTGGCCCTGGGGGGCACCGGCACATGGATGGTCTGCCGGTCAAAGGACTCCAGCAGGGCCTCGGCCGTATCTCCCCGCTGACACAGGCGCTTGACGATGTGAGGGTACGTCAGCACCCGGGCCAGTTCCTCACGCATCGCCGGCGTGGCATGCCAGCCCAGCTGCCCCTGTACCAGCGCTGCGTGCAAGGCCGCGGTCTGCGGGTCGCTGAACAGGAACAGGTCCAGCACCACATTGGTATCGAGCACGACCGCCTGTTCAGGCTGGTTCATGATCCGCACCTCCGGGAGCGACAGACGAAGGCCTGCGCGCCTGAATGTCGAACCGGAACAGGCGGCACTCGATAGGCCCGTTCCACAACGGCACACGCCGTGACTCCTTGAAGCGCATCTTGCCGGGCAGCTTCAGGTCCGGGGTCAGGAGCCACGCCGTCCAGCCAGCGAAGCCGGTCTTCCAGTGGGTCGCCAGTTGCCGGAAAAAATCGGCATCGTCGCCGCCATCCCCCACCTGAGCGCTTTCACGCCCGCCCTGTGAACGGCTGGCGGCGCGCTGTTCGGCACGTTGACCGGCCACGCCAGCCGCTGCAATGCGTTCGCCGTAGGGCGGGTTGAGCAACAACATGCCCGGACGGCTCACCGGTGGCGGACGCTGCAGCGCATCGCCACCACGCAGTTCAATCGCTTGCGCAACCCCGGCCCGTTCCGCGTTTCGGCGGGCAAAGTCAACCATGCGGAACGAGACATCGCTGCCAAACACGATGGGGGGATGTCCGGCGGGCCACTCGCGCTGTGCGCGCTGGGCTTCGTCTCGCACCGACTGCCAGACGTGGGGCTGGAAAGGCAGCAGCTTCTCGAAGGCAAAACGACGCAACCACCCGGCCGGCATGCGCAAGGCGATCTGGGCCGCCTCGATCAGCAGGGTGCCGCTGCCACAGCAGGGGTCGACCAGGGGCAGCACCTCGTCCAGCGAGTCCGCCTGGGCCCCGTTCCATCCGCTGGCAGCAATCATGGCCGCGGCCAGGGTCTCCTTGAGCGGCGCATCACCGGTGTCTTCCCGCCAGCCGCGCTTGAACAGCGGCTCGCCGGAGGTGTCGAGATACAGGGTGAGGGACTCGGTGGTCAGGTGGGCATGGATGCGAACATCGGGCCAATGGGTGTCCACGCTCGGGCGTTCGCCCCGCCGCTCACGGAAGCGGTCGCAGATGGCGTCTTTGATACGCAGGGCGGCGAAGTTGAGGCTGGTCAGCGGACTGTGCTGCGCCGTCACCTCCACCTTGATGGTCTGCGCCGGTGTGAACCAGACCTCCCAGGCCACTGAGGACGCGGCACGGTACAGGTCCTGCTCGTTGCGATAGTCCCCATGCCAGAGCTGGACCATCACCCGTTGGGCCAGGCGCGAATGCAGGTTCAGGCGCAGCACGTCCCGCCAGTCCAGCACCACACCGACACCGGCGCGCGCCTTGAACGCCGGCGCCTGGCCGGTGATGGCCCGGATTTCGGCCACCAGGAAGTCCTCGACGCCTGCGCCACAGGGAAGGTAGACCTTCAGGTCGTTCATGGGATCGGGCCGGCGCTCAGCGCTTGCGCAGGTTGGCGGGCGCGATGCGCATCGCTTCCCGGTACTTGGCCACCGTGCGCCGGGCGCATTCAATACCCTGCTCCTTGAGCAGGTCCGACAGCTGGTTGTCGGACAGCGGACGCGACTGCTCCTCGGACGCGATGAATTGCCGCAACAGGGCCCGCACCGCCGTGCTGGATGCATTGCCTCCGGTTTCGGTGCCGAGCGCCGAACCGAAAAAATACTTGAGTTCGTAGGTGCCAAAGGGCGTGGCCATGTACTTGGCCGTGGTCACGCGACTGATGGTCGACTCATGCAGCCCGAGTTCGTCGGCGATCTCACGCAGCACCAGCGGCCGCATGGCCAGTTCGCCATGCATGAAGAAATTGCGCTGGCGTTCAACGATGGCGCTGGAGACCCGCAGGATGGTGTCAAAGCGCTGCTGGATGTTCTTGATGAACCAGCGCGCCTCCTGCAGACGCTGCTGCATGGCGGCATGCCCGGCCTCGCCTTCACGCCCGCCCCGCCCCTGACGCACCGCACTGGCATACACCTCATGCACACGCAGGCGGGGCATGACCTCGGGGTTGAGCTGGACCTTGAACCCGCGACCGGCGCGCGTGACGATGACATCCGGAACGACCACATTGCGTTCCAGGTCGGCAAAACGCCGTCCGGGCTTGGGCTCCAGCCGCGCAATCAGGTCAAGTGCCTCCCGCAGGCGATCGGCCTCCAGCCCGCACAAGGCCGCCAGTCGCTTGAGATCGCGCTTGGCCACCAGCTCGAGAGGCTGCTGACAGATGGCCAAAGCCGCCTGGGCCTGCGGTGTGTTGCGCAACTCCAGTATCTGCAAGCGCAGGCACTCGCCCAGATCGCGGGCACCCACACCGGCCGGCTCCAGGTGCTGCAGCCAGTGCAGGGCCGTGACCAGGCGTTGTTCCAGTGCCTCCAGCAGTTCGGGATCGGACAGGGCGGCTTGGGTCAGCCCCTCCAGCTGCAACCAGGCCAGGGCCAGATCGTGCAGGGTGTCTTCCAGATAACCGTCGTCGTTCAGCGATTCGATCAGGAAGCCCAGCGCGGCTCGATCCTCGTCGGACAGCCGCAGGCATCGTGCCTGTTCGTGCAGATAGGCATGCAAGCCGACATGTTCACTGGCCAGATCGGCAGCACTGGCGGTCTCGTCATCGTCTCCGGAGGCTCCACGCGGCGGGGCGTCACCACCCCACTCGCTGTCATCGGGCGCCATGTCGACCGAGCCATCCCCATCCCAGCTCTCTTCCAGAGGGGCGTCTCCGTCGGCGCCGCGCTCGACCATGTCCGTGCCGTCGCCATCCGATGACGCGGAACTCTCGCCTGGGGTTGCGGGGGCGGCAGACTCCACCTGCCCGGCGTCGGCAATCTGCTCTCCGGTGCTGACCGGGGTGTCGGTCTGCTCAAGTCCAAAGGCTTCGCGATCGGCGGTCTCGTCGGAGCGCTCCAGGAACGGGTTTTCATCGAGCATCTGCTCGACTTCCTGTGCCATTTCCAGGGTCGACAACTGCAGCAGCCGAATCGATTGCTGCAGTTGTGGCGTCAGGGCCAGGTGCTGCGAAACCCGAAGTGAGAGGCCTTGCTTCATGGCGCAGCCCCTGCGAAGTCAGGTGCCGGGCGGAGATGCACCCGGCCCGATCGGGCGTGGGAGTGGTGCTGCCGGACCATCACATCCTGAAGTGCTCACCGAGGTACACCCGGCGCACATCGGCGTTTTCGACAATCTCCGCAGGGGTACCGCTGGCCAGCACATGGCCGTCGCTGATGATGTAGGCGCGATCGCAGATGCCCAGCGTTTCGCGAACGTTGTGGTCGGTGATCAGCACGCCGATGCCGCGCGCCTTGAGGAAGCCGATGATGCGCTGGATCTCGATCACGGCGATCGGATCGATGCCGGCAAACGGTTCGTCCAGCAGGATGAACCGCGGATCGGTGGCCAGGGCCCGAGCGATCTCGACGCGGCGCCGCTCACCACCGGAGAGCGCCGGCGCGGGCGAGTCGCGCAGATGCTCGACGTGCAGGTCACGCAGCAGCACCTCAAGACGCCGGTTCACCTCGGCAGGCGACAGCGGCTGACCCTGTTCGTCGACCTGCAATTCCAGCACTGCCCTCACGTTGTCGGCCACGCTGAGCTTGCGGAAGATGGATGCCTCCTGGGGCAGGTAGCCCAGTCCCAGTCGCGCGCGGCGATGGATGGGCAGGCGCTCGATCGCCTGGCCATCGAGCAGGATGGTGCCGGCGTCCGAGCGCAGCAGCCCGACAATCATGTAGAAGGACGTCGTCTTGCCAGCGCCATTGGGGCCCAGCAGGCCCACCACCTCACCCTTGTCGACCGACAACGAGACGTCCTTGACAACCCGCCGGCTGCCATAGGATTTCTTCAGACCACTGGCCTCCAACCGGCTGGGCGCCAGTTCTGCCGGTGGCCCGCTGGCCACGTCTGCTGTCACTGGCGTTTCTCGTCGATCTGGGGGCTGGCCCGCAGGTTCGCCGGCGGAGCCGGTGGCGTGGACGGCGCGGTCTCGTCCTTGGGCACCGGGGTGAGCATGGCCCGCACCCGTCCGGAGGGGTTCTCGGCGGTGCGGCTGGGCGTACCACCCTGAACCGTGAAAACCTCGGTGGCGCTGTTGTAGGTGATCACACTTCCGAGCGACTCGTCGTTGAGCTGCGTTCCCCGAAAGCGGCGCAAGGCGGCGTTGCCCTGAAAGCGCACGGTTTCTTTCTGGCTGTCGTACTCGATACGGTCTCCATGACCCTCGATCCACTCCTCCAGGCCTTCGCGTTTCTGACGGAAGAACCCCTGCGCCTTGTCGTCACCCGTGATGGTGCCGAACTGGTTGCCCTGCTCGTCCTGCCTGACGACCACACGGCGCCCGCGCATCACGATGCTGCCCTTGGTGATCACCACATTGCCGGTGAAGGTGCTGGTGCGGTTCACATCGTCGTACCGCAAGGCATCGGCTTCGATGTTCATGGGGGCGTTCTTGTCGGCCAGTTCGGCTTGCGCGACACCAGCCACGGCAAGTGCGGTCAGCGCACAGCCGAAGGCGCGGAAGAACTGGCGGGGCAGGCGTTTGTCAAGCATGGTTCTCCGGGGGCACGAAACTTGCATTATTTTGATTGTAGCGGTGCCCGCCCCTTTGTAGACCCCGGCGCGCCACATTTCAGGGCCCCGTCCTGTCCGGACAGCACTGCCCCGGCCCGTCTGCCGGGCCAGGTAACCCGAAAAAGGCCGCTCAGCCCCGGCGCACCTGGTCGATCAGGGCGTTGGCCACCACCAGGGTGCGCGGCCCCTGGCCGGTCACGTAGAAGCGACCCGCAATGCCCAGAGAAGGGGTGCCCTCGACCTGATAGGCATCCTGCAGCTGCACCGCTCGACGCACCTTGCCATCCATCGCAAATGCGTTGTAGAAGCCGGTGAATTTCTTGGTATCGACACCCTGCTTGCCCACCCAAGCCAGGATGGCTTCGGGCGTATTCAGGCGCACCTTGTCCTCATGGATGGCCTTGAAGACCTTGCTGTGCAGCGCATCGAGCTGCTGCATGCCCTCAAGGGCGTAGTACAGGCGCTGCAGCGGGACAAAGGCTTCATTGAACGCGACAGGTACGCGGCGCACCACCACATCGGTCCGGATGCCTTTTTTCCAGTCTTCGAACAGGGGCTCGAAGTTGTAGCAGTGAACACAGGTGTAGGCAAAGAACTCCAGCACCTCGATCTGGCCGGCAGGGGCATCCACCGGCGCCGGTTTGGACAGCCTCACGAAGTCCCGGCCTTCGCGGAGGGCAGCGGGTGCCTGGGCATTCGCCAGGGGGAAACCACTCAGGGCAGTCAAGCCGGCCGAAACGGCCAGCACACGGGAGAAATCACGACGTTGCATAGGAAGTTTCCTGGTTGGTGGCCAGTTGGAGGGGGTGGGCGGTCTCAAAAGTTCCCGCAGAGGAGCTGCGGACAGGCCGATCAGCGCTGCACACGCACCAGGGCCGCATCAATGCCATGGGTGGCCAGCTGCTCCTTGGTCAGGTCGGCCATGGCCTTCTGCCCAAACGGTCCCACCCTGACACGGTAGAAAGTCTGTCCCGACTGCAGGCGCTCACTCACCACCGCCTCTATGCCCAGCATGGCCAGGCGAGCACGTTGCGACTGGGCCTCATCGGAGCTCCGAAACGCCCCGGCCTGGACGTAGTAGGTGAAACCATCGCTACCGGGCTCAACCGCTGCCACCGGGGGGTCACCCGTGCCATCGCCCAGGCGTGAACGCACCAGATCGCCCAAGGGATCGGCCGAGGTGGCAGGCGCTGCCGCATCCGCTCCGGGTTGAGCCGCCACGCCCCCCGGCGAGGGGGTTTCCGGTGGCACGGACGGGGTCACCGGCCCCCCGCCCAGGCTGGCATTCGGATTCCAGTTCCGGTTCCGCTCGGCCTCGAGCAGGTCCTGCCCGGGATTGCGGGACACCCCGCGATCAACAAAGGGCACGGGCACCTTCGTCACATAGACCGCGACGGCCAGGGCAGCCGCCAGGCCCACCAGCACGCCGACAATGAAACCGGTCAGGGTGCCGCCGCGGGCGCGGGAGGACAGCTTGTGGGATCTTTTCATGTCGCAGGAGAGCTCACATTTTGGTCGGTGCGCTCACACCGAGCACCGCCAGTCCATTGTGCAGCACCTGCGCCGTGGCGGCGACCAGGGCCAGCCGGGCGAGCCGGACCGGCTCTTCATCGACCAGGATGCGCTCGGCATCGTAGTAGCTGTGGTAGGTGGCCGCCAGATCGCGCAGGTAGAACGTCACGTCGTGGGGCGCAAACCCAGCAGCGGCGGCCGTCAGCATCTCAGGGTAGCGGGCCAGCTGCAGCATGAGCGGCTGGGCTGCCGGTGTATCGAGGGCAGACAGGTCGACCGAGGCCAGCTGGGCCGTGTCGCCCCCCCAGCTGGCCAGCACCGAACAGATGCGCGCATGGGCGTACTGCACGTAGTAGACCGGGTTGTCATTGTTCTTCTGGACCGCCAGGTCGACATCGAAGGTGTATTCGGTGTCGGGCTTGCGGCTGAGCAGGAAGAAGCGCACTGCGTCCTTGCTGGTCCATTCGATCAGGTCGCGCAGGGTGACGTAGCTTCCCGCCCGCTTGCTGATCTTGACCTCTTCGCCGTTGCGCACCACGCGCACCATGGTGTGCAGGACGTAATCGGGGTAGCCCTCGGGAATACCGGCGCCAGCCGCCTGCAGTCCCGCACGCACCCGGGCGATGGTGCCGTGGTGGTCCGTGCCCTGGATGTTGATCACCTTGTCAAAGCCGCGCTCCCACTTGGTGATGTGGTAGGCCACATCAGGCACGAAATAGGTGTAGGACCCGTCACCTTTGCGCATGACGCGGTCCTTGTCGTCACCGTAGTCGGTGGTCTTGAGCCACAGGGCGCCGTCCTGCTCGTAGGTCTTGCCGGCGTCGCGCAGCTTCTGCACCGTGGCGTCCACTTTGCCGCTGGTGTACAGGCTGGATTCCAGGTAGTAGTTGTCGAACCTGACCGCGAAGGCTTTCAGATCCAGGTCCTGCTCATGGCGCAGGTAGGCCACGGCAAACAGCCGGATGTCGTCCAGGGCCTGAGGATCACCGCTGGCGGTGAATTCGCGGTCATCGGAATGCACCGACTTCCTGGCCAGGTAATCGTTGGCGATGTCCTGGATGTAGTCGCCGTTGTAGGCCGCCTCGGGCCATTCGGGATCACCCGGCTTGAAGCCCTGGATGCGCAGCTGCGTGCTGGTGGCCAGTGTGCCAATCTGCACGCCCGCGTCGTTGTAGTAGAACTCACGGTAGACGGCCCAGCCCTGGGTCTCGTAGAGGTTGCAGATGGCATCACCGAGGGCGGCCTGGCGACCATGGCCGACGTGCAGCGGACCCGTGGGGTTGGCGGACACGAATTCGACCATCAGGCGACGACCGTTCGAGGCCTGGCAGCCAAAACGGTCACCCTCGCCCAGCACTTCATGAACGATCTGCTGCTTGGCCGAGGGCTGCAGCCGAATGTTGATGAACCCTGGCCCGGCGATCTCGATGTCGGCCACCCAGCGCTGGTAGGCGGGCAGACCCAGCAGGGCCGCCTTGAGCTGCTCCGCCACCTGACGTGGATTGGACCTGAGCGGTTTGGCCAGTTGCATGGCGGCGGTGACCGCCAGATCGCCGTGCGAGGCCATCTTGGGCGACTCGAAAGCGGCCTTGTCGCCGGCACCGGGAGCCAGTTGTTCCAGCGTGGCCGACAGGCCCGCCAGCAGTTCCTGTTTGATTCTCAACATGGGGGACGATTCTAGTGCGCCGCCCCCCGGCGCCATGGGCGAGCGGATTAACCCGCGGCCTTCGGCATGTCACGCAAAGGTATGAGCATCAAGGCTTTTCTGGCCATCGCGTCGAGAACAGGGGTCGAGCAGAAGGGGGGAAATTGTTAGCAGCTGTGAACAGAAATGCACAAACAGGGGATGTCGGCCCCATTTGCGGGAGCCCGTCGGTCTGGGGCTCGGCACGGCATTCAAGCCAAAGTCGTATGCCCCTGAAATGTCCGGTCGGATTGC
>SBFU01000026.1 GCA_006227785.1 Burkholderiales bacterium | reverse complement strand
GCGCGCTTCAAGGACCCGTTCAACGAGGTTCAGGGCCTGCCTGCCATCACCCGCATCTTCGAACACATGTTCGAGAACCTGCACCAGCCACGTTTCGTGGTGACCCGGCGCCTGCTCGACGGCCAGCAAGCCTTCCTGGTGTGGGAGTTCCACTTCAGGTTCAAGCGATTCGACAGCCGCACCGAGCAGCTGATCCACGGTGGCTCACACCTCGAATTCGCAGCGGACGGCCGGGTGACGGGACATCGGGACTACTGGGACGCGGCCGAAGAACTCTACGAGAAGCTGCCGGCCATCGGCGGCCTGATGCGCTGGCTCAGGCGCCGCGTCAACCAGTGACGCGGTCAGACTCCCTATACTGTTCGGGTCCCGCGGGCGCACAGACGCCCTGTCAGCCCACCACCCCGATCAGGCGCCACGCCCGCGTGAGCGCGCGCGCAGACCACCATGCCCGAGACCCCGACACACGACGAGCTCGCCCTGCTGGACCGGCATGTGGTCTGCCTGCTCGGTCTGCCCTTCGATGTCCTGAGCCTTAACGGGACGGTCGCACACCTGCGGTCTGCGGCCGCCCGGCGCCAGCCCTGCTGGCTTTCCACCCCCAATCTGAACTTCCTGATCGCCGCCCACCAGGATGCGCAGTTCCGCCGCTCGGTGCTGCTGAGCGAGCTCAGCGTGGCTGACGGCATGCCCGTGATCTGGCTGGCCCGGCTGCTGGGTTTGCCGCTGCACGAGCGGGTTGCCGGCTCCGACGTGTTCGAAGCCCTGCACCACGAGGGCGGCCCTGGAGAAATGAGGAGCTATTTCTTTGGTGGGCCCGACGGCGCCGCCGAAGCGGCATGCCAGCGCGTCAACAGCCGGGAGGGCGCGATGCGCTGCGTCGGCTGGCAGTCACCCGGTTTCGGCTCGATGGACAGCATGAGCACCGAAGCGGTGATCGGCGCCATCAACGCCACCGGGCCGGACTTCGTGGTGGTCTCGCTGGGGGCCAAAAAGGGGCAGACCTGGATCGAGCGCAACCGCCCGCATCTGCGGGCACCGCTGATCAGCCACCTGGGCGCGGTGGTCAATTTCGAGGCGGGCACGGTGCGCCGGGCACCCCCTGCGTGGCGGCGCATCGGGCTGGAATGGTTGTGGCGCATCGTCCAGGAGCCGGCCTTGTGGCGCCGCTACGCGAACGACGCAGCCGCCCTGCTGCCCATGATCTGGCGCCAGGTGCTTCCGCTGGCCTGGGCCCGCTGGCGCCGCGACCGCAGCCCGCAGACCCTGGAGGTCCAGATCGGCCCCGGCGAGGACGGAGCCCGGGTGCTGCGCCTGTCGGGGGCCTGCTCAGCCGATTCGCTCGCCCGGTTGAGGGACGCCTGCCGGCAGGCCCTGTCGGTCCCGGGTCCGGTCGAGATCGACCTGTCCGAGGTGTCCGAGATCGACGCCGAAGCCATGGGCACCCTCCTGATGCTGCAGTCGGTGCAGCTGCGGCGGGGTCTGCCTTGCCAGGTGGTGAAGGCCAGCACCAGCGCCCGCCGCCGCCTGCTGCAGCACGGCTGCGCCGACCTGCTGGGCCCATCTGGCCGATAGGTCGCGGCAGCGGGCGTTCAGTTCGGCAGCGTGTCCGCGAAACTCTGGCGCAAGGCCAGCTTGTCACTGAGCTTGACCAGATTGGGGTGGCTGCCGCGCCAGTCGATGGCGGGAAAGCGGAAGTCCAGGTAACCCAGGGCACAACCCACCGCCACATCGGACAGGCTGAAATGGATGCCGGAACAGAACGGCTTGTCGCCCAGTCCCTGGCTCATGGAGCGCAAGGCCGCATCGATCTTGCCCAGCTGACGGTCGATCCAGGCCTGGCTGCGCTGCTCTGCACTGCGACCGGGCCAGGTGGCTTCCAGACGCGCCAGAATGGCCGCGTCCAGCAGCCCGTCGGCCAGCGCCTCCCAGGTCTTGACCTCGGCCCGCTCGCGTCCGGACGGCGGAATCAGCTTGCCCACCGGTGAAAGGGTGTCCAGGTATTCGACGATGACCCGGGAGTCGAACACCGCCTCGCCGCCTTCCATGACCAGACAAGGCACCTTGCCCAGCGGATTCGAGGCGCCGATGCGGCTGTCCGCCGACCACACATCCTCCTGCACGAACTGGTAGTCCAGCTTCTTTTCGGCCATGACGATGCGCACTTTGCGCACGTAGGGGCTGGTGATCGCTCCGATGAGTTTCATGGCTTGGGCGGGATGTGACAGGATTCCCTGGGAGCCGCGATTTTAGCGAGTGCCGGCTTCCGCCGTGCTGACAGGCCATGGTCTGTGGGGTCACCTGGGAGTCAGCCTCCTACAATCGCCCCATGCGACCGAATTCCCCCGCCACCTCTTCCTCGGCCCCGGCCAGTCCGTCGGCCGTTGCCGCCCTCTCCCCCCTGGACGGCCGCTACGGCGCCCGCCTGGCGACACTGCGCCCCTTCATGAGCGAACAGGGCTACATGCACCGCCGGGTGCAGGTGGAAATCGCCTGGTTCATCGCCCTGTCCGACGCCGGCTTTGACGAGTTCAAGCCCCTGTCCCCGGGTGCCCGCACTTACCTGCTGGGCCTGGTCAAGAATTTCAGCGAGGCCGATGCCCTGGCCATCAAGGAGATCGAGAAAACCACCAACCACGACGTCAAGGCGGTCGAGTACTGGATCAAGTCGAAGTTCGACGCCCGTCCCGAACTGGAGAAGGCGGCCGAGTTCGTGCATTTCGCCTGCACCAGCGAGGACATCAACAACACCAGCCACGCGCTGCAACTCAAGGGCGGACGGGACGAAGTGCTGCTGCCGGCGCTGGATGCGGTGATCGCACGGCTGCGTGAAATGGCCCACCAGTTCGCGGCGGTGCCCATGCTCAGCCGCACCCACGGACAGACCGCCAGCCCCACCACCGTGGGCAAGGAACTGGCCAACGTGGTGGTGCGACTGGCAGCCGCACGCGAGCGCATCGCCGCGGTCAGGCTGATGGGCAAGATGAATGGCGCCGTGGGCAACTACAACGCCCACATGAGCGCCTGGCCCGACTTCGACTGGGAGGCCTTCAGCCGCAAGGTCATCGAGACACCCGAACCGCTGGGCCTCGGACTGACCTTCCAGCCCTATTCGATCCAGATCGAACCGCATGACTACATGGCCGAGCTCTTCGATGCCATCGCGCGGACCAACACCGTCCTGATCGACCTGGCGCGGGACGTCTGGGGCTATGTCAGCCTGGGCTACTTCAAGCAGAAGCTCAAAGCCGGCGAGATCGGGTCCTCGACCATGCCGCACAAGGTCAACCCGATCGACTTTGAAAACGCCGAAGGCAACCTGGGCCTGGCCAACGCCCTGCTCAGGCACCTGTCGGAGAAGCTGCCCATCAGCCGCTGGCAGCGCGACCTGACCGATTCCACCGTGTTGCGCAACATGGGCGTCGCCATGGGGTATGCGGTGCTGGCCTACCACTCGCTGATGACCGGGCTGAACAAGCTTGAACTCAACGAGGAGGCGCTGGCCGCCGATCTGGACGCCTCCTGGGAGGTACTGGCCGAACCGATCCAGACCGTGATGCGCCGCTTTGGCGTTGCCGGAGCCTACGAGAAGCTCAAGGAAGTGACCCGTGGCAAGACGGTGCTGGCCGAAGACCTGCACGCGCTGATCCGCAGCCTGGACATTCCCCAGGCCGAAAAGGACCGGCTGCTGGCCATGACACCGGCCAGCTATGTGGGCAAAGCGGTCGAGCTGGCTCGGCGGGCCTGAGCCCGGCCCTCCATCGGCAGGGCAAGCCGGCCACCAGGGCCGGCTTTTTTTCGCCTGGCGATCACCTCACCGGCCGCCTTGGGTCGTCCATTCGTCGGCCATGCGTGCCGCTGGTAACCCAGACGGGCCGCTCGCCACGGCAAATGGGGCCAACGCGACAAAAGCGGGGCTGATTGTGAGAAATTTGCACCACGGTGCCCCCGGCCGCTTGACATGGCTCAAACCACAACGCGGCCCGCCGGCCTACAGTCTGCCCCTTGTTCCCTGCATGCCTGCGCCCCACGAAGCCCATTCGGAGTCCAACCCATGGCCATCGAGCTGTACAACCAAAACGGCCATGTGTGCCTGATGTTCGCCCACCTCAGCGATGAAGGCGGCGAAGCCGTCCAGGCCAACCAGTTCCTGGTCATCGACAAGGACCAGGGCGCCATCATCGACCCGGGTGGCAACGTGGCCTACAACGAGCTGCTGCTGACCATCGGCCGCTATTTCCCGGCCAACAAGCTGACCGAGATCCTGGCCTCACATGCCGACCCGGACATCATCGCCTCGCTCGACCGGTGGATGACCAGCACCCAGGCCACGCTCTACATCTCGCGCCTGTGGGAACGGTTTGCACCCCATTTCTGCAAACCCGGCAAGACGGTCGGCCGCATCGTGGGCATTCCCGACCCCGGCATGCGCATCCCGCTGGGACGCAGCGAGATCGTGGCCCTGCCAGCCCACTTCATGCACTCCGAAGGCAATTTCCAGTTCTGGGATCCGGTCAGCCGCATCCTGTTCTCGGGTGACCTGGGGGTGTCCATCGGCACCTCGGCCGACGCGTCCAAGCCCATCACCAGCCTGGCACCCCACCTGCCCCGCATGGAAGCCTTCCATCGGCGCTACATGGTCTCGCAAAAGGTGCTTCGGCTGTGGGCCAACATGGCCCGCACGCTGCCGATCCACATGATCGTCCCGCAACACGGCGCGCCCCTGGCGGGTGCTGCAGTGCAGGAATTCATCGACTGGATCGGTGACCTCAGCTGTGGTGTGGACCACCTGACCCAGGCGAACTACACCGTTCCTGCGTGATTGGTGAGCCCCCACGCTCCACCGCTGCGCGGGTCGCTGCCCCCCACGGGGGCTGACCTGGCTCGGGGCGGCCCTTCGCCACGGTCGCTTTCGCCCCCACGCTCCGCCGCTGCGCGGGTCGCGGGGGAACGCGTCGTCATTCCCGCGAACGCGGGAATCCATGTCGGCTTGAGGACGCCTACTCGATTGCCCGCTCGGCGTAGCGGTTGAAACGCCAGGAGTTGCCCTCCAGCGTGATGCGGCGCCAGACGGCGCGTTTTTCGACCGGGCTCATGGCCGTCCAGTGCTGGACCTCGTCAAAGCTGCGTCCACAACCCTTGCAGATGTCGTCACCCTGGCTGGTCGAACAGATGGCAATGCACGGTGTGTCCGGCTGGCTTTCGTACCAGGCCATCCAGGCAGCCCGGGCCGCCTCGGGCATGCCCGCCTCGTCGGTTTCGCTCTGGCCGAAGTACACCATCAGGCCATAGACCTCGGCCAGCGCCCTCAACTCGGGCGCCAGGGACACGCCATCGGGCGACGGTGAGCGCTCACGCCAGTGGTTGATGGCCGACTCGATGTCGGTGATGTGGATGCCTGTCATGGGAAACCGGTGCGGGAGCGCATCATAACGACGGACGACCGTTCCCGCCCGCGTACGGACATGGGACCGGACTCCAGAACCACTGCATGGGCGCAGTCGGCCATGCGTCCACTATCATGTGTGAGAGCCGCAGCCGGCCGGGCTTGCGCTTGCATCATCCGTTCAACACCCGGGAGGACACCACCTTGAGACTGCTCGCCAAATGGCTGCTCGCCGCCTGCGCCCTGCTGCTCGTGGCCTACATTTACCCTGGTGTGCAGGTGCAGAGCTATGGCTCGGCGCTGATCGCCGCCGCGGTGATTGCCTTCTTCAACACACTGGTGCGCCCGGTGCTGGTGATCCTGACCCTGCCAGTGACCCTGGTCACCCTGGGCCTGTTCCTGTTCGTCATCAATGCGCTGATGTTCTGGGCGGCGTCGGGCCTGCTGGGCGGCTTCGGGGTGAACGGATTCTGGGCTGCCCTGCTGGGCTCCATCATCTATTCGTTGCTGATGCTGGCGGTCGAAGCGGCCCTGAAATCGGTGTTTCCGTCGGGCAGCTGACACCGCGCGCGTCCTTCAAAGGCCGTCGCGTTCGGCCTGCTCTGCCTGGCGCAACAGCGCCTGCACCTCGCGCGTTCGGGCATCGACCACCGCCAGCTCCACCGGGTCCGCCGAGCGCTGGGCGACCGGCAAAGCCTGTGCAGCACGCAAGCGCTCCAGTGCGCCCGAGTAATCGCGCATGGCCACATGGGCTTCGGCCTCGGCCCGCACGGCGCGCAATGTCTGCCCCTGGGTCCTGTAGACGGCACTGAGTGTCTGCCAGGCCAGGGCGTCACGTGGATGGTTCACCACCCATGTCTGCAGGCGGGATGCGGCCGGACGCGGTGCCGCGGTGGCCATGGCCGCCTGGGCCCCCAGCAGCAGACTGCCGCGGTCACCAGCGGCCAGTGCCTGGTCGCGAAGGCGAGCCAGCTCGGCCAGCTGCGCCGGTGTGCGCTGGTGGGCCGGCGCCATCACCACCTCCATCCACAAGGCATCGGCCACCCAGGCCACTTCGGGAGCCACGTCCTCGCGCAGACGCTGCGCCAGACGCACCGCCAGGGCCGACTGACCCAGCCGGTGCGCCGCCCACGCTGCGGCATAACGTTCGCCAGGGCTGGCCTTCTCGGACTGGCCGCTGGCCAGCCAGGCGCGAAGGCGATCGGGCCCGTTTTCTGCCAGCACACGGGCCCGGGCCGCCATCAACGGATGCAGGGTGACCGGCGGAAGGGTCAGGGCGGTACCGAGGCCCGTCCGGGGCAGCGCCAGATTCAGTCCGGCACCGGTTGACGGCAAGGCGCTGACCGAAGCCACAGGAACCCGTGGCCCAGCGGATGCAGCAAGCCCGCCCATCGGCAGCCGGGCCTTCATGTCGGCCATGCGCTCGCTGGACAAGGGGTGGCTGCGCAGGTAGGGGAACGAGCCGTCGTCGTTCAGCCGCGAGGCCTGCTGCAGTTTCTCGAACATGCTGACGAAACCCTCGCCCTCGAAACCCGCGCCGGTCAGTACCGAAAAACCCACCCGGTCGGCTTCGCGTTCCATGTCGCGCGAGAAGTTGAGCTGGGTCTGGGCGGCCACCGCCTGGCTGCCGGCGATGGCGGCGTTGGCGACGTCGACGTTGTTGCGTGCCGCCAGGGCACCCAGGATCATGGCGCCGATGATCCACGGCGCCGCCTTGTCCTGGCGGGTCAGCATGCGGGCAATGTGGCGCTGCGACACATGGCTCAGTTCATGGGCCAGCACCGAGGCCAGCTCGGCAGACGTGTCGGTGACCGCGATCAGGCCCAGGTGAACACCAAAATAACCACCGGGCAAGGCAAAGGCATTGACCCGCCGGTCACGCGAGATCATCAGCTCCCAGGCCATGCGCTCGGCCAGCTCGGGGGTGATTTCACCGCGCGCCCGCGCCGCCGTCAGCAAGGGCTGCCACAGACGCTGCAGATAGTCCCCCAGCAAGGGGTCGTCGAGGTAATCCGGGTCCCGGTAGATGTCACGGGCGATGCGGTCACCGAGCCGGCGCTCCTCGGCCACCGACATGCCGTCGACATCGCCCAGCGACGGCAATGCAGACGGTTCACTGACCGGCTGAGCCCGCAGCGGACCCAGGGGCATGGCCAGCGCAGCGGCCAGCAGGACCACCATGGCCCGCACCGGGCTGGCAGGGCGAGAAGGCGAAAGAGGTGGGAGTGCGATCCGCATGACCGTATGATGCCGGCAACTGGCAGGGGTTCACCGTGGCCAGACGTAAATTCCCGGCAAAGAAACGACATGAGCGACACATCCCCGCCCCCTTCGCCCTCGGCCAGTGGCCTGACCCATTTCGACGCCGAAGGTCAGGCCCACATGGTCGACGTGGCCGCCAAGGCCCATACCCACCGGGTGGCGGTGGCCGAAGGCCGCATCCGCATGGAACCGGCCACGCTGGACCTGATCCGTTCCGGCAGCGCCAAAAAGGGCGATGTGCTGGGCATCGCCCGCATCGCCGGCATCCAGGGCGCCAAGCGCACCGCCGACCTGATCCCCCTGTGCCACCCGATCGCCCTGACCCGCGTGGCGGTCGAGTTCGAGATCGAGGCCGCGGCCCCGGTGGTGATCTGCCGCGCCACCGCCGAATGCACCGGCCAGACCGGTGTCGAGATGGAAGCCCTGACCGCCTGCAGCGTGGCGCTGCTGACCATTTACGACATGTGCAAGGCAGTCGACCGCGGCATGACGCTGGAAGCGGTCAGGCTGCTGGAGAAGCGCGGGGGCAAGAGCGGGCATTTCATCGCCAACTGACCATCTTCCTGGGGATCAGCCCCGTGACCGCCGGACAAGCGGAAGCAGATAGTGCAAGAACAGCGGTGCAAACAACAGACTCACCAGCGCCCCCAGCAGCACCAGCCGCCAGATCGGGTGCATGGCAGCTACCGATGGCAGCTGAGTGGTCAGCGCGATCCCGGCAGCAGAGCCCAGCACCAGCATGAACAGCATGCCGGTCTCGATGCGCAAGTTCTTCAGACCCATTCGGCGTCCGAGCACCTGAGCCGTTGTCGCCCGCGCGATCTCGCTGGCCACGGCAATCAGCGCCGCTACCCACAGAGGCGCATCCAGAAGCAACACGGGCACCAGCAGCACCAGAAAGGACACCACCTTGGTCGCGCCAACCATGGCCACCCATTTTGACTGTCCCCTGGCCAAAAAGGCGGCACCGTACATGCTTTCCAGGCTGGTGAACCAGGCGCCTACCGCCAGGATCGGCAGATAAATGGCGGCCTGTGCATACCGTTCGTCATAGGCCAACTGGAAGAAACTGCCAGCTCCTACGATCAACAGGCAGCAGACGTAGGTCGACATCACCAGTATGGGGGCCCGGGTTCGCCGGAACGCGTCCTCAAGTGGAACCCCTTCGTCCAGCATGCGCGAATACCAGGGAAAGATCACGGCCGTCTGCAGCGAGCCGGCCAGCACGCCCACCAACATGGCCAGGCTGGCGGCAATCGAATACACCCCGACATCGGCCAGCGGATACAGGCCGGCAAAGACGAGTCGATCGATCTGGATCGACAGGAAAGCCAGCATGGTGCTCAGGAAGATCCACTTGCCAAACGACAGGATGGAGCGAAAGGCCTCGATCTCCAGTCGGAAGCGGCTGCTGGGGCCTGGCAACATCCAGTAGCTCAGCGCCATCTTCAGGCAGGATGACAGCACCGCCGCGAAGGCCAGGGCGTAGACCGAACGCATCACCCAAGCCAAGGACAGCATCACCACGGCGTTGGTCAACTGGACCACGATTTCGATCATGGTGATCCGGCCAACCTGCATTTGGCGTGCTGCGACGAGCAGGCGGCTCGACTGAAAACCGTCGACAAGCGCCGTCAATGCCACGATCGGTACCAGCCATCGAAGCTCATGGGCCATGGAGTCATTGGCTCCATAGATCGCGGCCAGTGGCCAGGCCAGAGCCAGGGCGGCCAGGAAAAGCACACCCCCACGGATGACCTGCATGGTCCATGCGGTATGCACAAAGTCGATATCGTC
>SBFU01000225.1 GCA_006227785.1 Burkholderiales bacterium | reverse complement strand
GATACCACAAGCGCACCGAACGGGTCCGCATGGTGGCAATCCAGTCCCGATGGCCAGGACAAGCCTCAGGTGTCCTTGTAAGGATTGCTCGACGTCTTGAATTCGATGCGCAAAGGGGTACCGATCAGATCGAAAGCCTTTCGAAAGCGCCCCTCCAGAAACCGACGGTACACCTCAGGGACCTGCTCCAGCGAATTCCCGTGAATGACGATCACAGGCGGATTCATGCCGCCCTGGTGGGCATAACGCATCTTGGGACGGTACATGCCTGATCGCTGCGGCGCCTGGAATGCAACGGCTTCCTGGAGCAAACGGGTCAGGACTGGCGTCGGCATCTTGCGCATGGCCGAGGCATGGGCCTGCGCAATCGATTTCCACAGAGGCCCCAATCCCTGGCGCTTGCTCGCCGAAATGAGGTGCAGTGGGGCGAATTTCAGGAATGCCAGCCGGGACTCCACCTGTCGCTCAACCTGCTGACGCTGATAGCTGTCGACGGCATCCCACTTGTTGATGGCCAGTACCACGGCCCGCCCGCTCTCCAGGATATAGCCCGCGATATGGGCGTCCTGATCGGTCACCCCTTGCGTCGCATCCAGCAGCAGCAGCACCACATGGGCGCTTTCAATGGCCTGCAGGGTCTTGACCACCGAGAACTTCTCGATCGCCTCGAACACACGCCCGCGGCGGCGGATACCGGCGGTATCGATCAATTCGTATTTCTGTCCACCGCGCTCGAACGGCACCCTGATGGCGTCTCGGGTCGTGCCGGGCAAATCGAAGGCCACCAGCCGTTCCTCACCCAGCCATGCATTGATCAGGGTGGACTTGCCGACATTGGGTCTCCCCGCCACAGCCAGCCGGATCACCTGTTCGTCCTGCTCCTGCAAGACCTCGTCATCCTCTGGCAGCGCATTGATGCTACCCAGTGCGGCCTCCAACATGGAGCGGATACCCTGCCCGTGTGCACCGGAGACGGGCATCACCTCACCCAGCCCGAGCTCATAAAACTCCGAGAGCTGGGCGCCCTCCTTCATGCCCTCGGCCTTGTTGGCCACCAGCACGGTGGGCTTGCCCAGGCGGCGAAGGTACTGTGCAATTTCCTGATCCTGGGCACTCAAGCCGGCGCGTGCATCGACCACGAAGACCACCACATCCGACTCGGCCACCGCTTGCCGCGTCTGCTTCGCCATTTCCCGGTAGATGCCTTCGCCAGCATCGGGTTCGAATCCGCCGGTGTCAATGACGATGTACTCGCGTGCCCCCAGCCGACCGTTGCCGTAGTGGCGATCGCGCGTCAGTCCGGCGAAATCCGCCACGATCGCGTCGCGCGAGCTTGTCAGCCGGTTGAAGATCGTCGACTTGCCCACATTGGGCCGCCCGACCAGGGCCATCACGGGTTTCACGTGCCGGTTTCTTTCTTGTTCAACGCGGTCGCCACGCGTAGACGCCACCACGAAGCGTCTGCACCAGCAACACATCACCGGCCAGAATCGGCGCCCCAATCACCGCCGAACCGTCGGTGCTCAGGCGTGTCATTTCGCTGCCGTCTTCCCTGGACATCACATGCACCAGCCCGGAATTGTCTCCCACCACCAGCACCCGCCCGATGCTCAGGGGGGCGCTGAGGCCGCGGTACAGCAGGCGGTCGGACTGCCAGACGGGGTTGCCTGACGAACGGTCCCACGCGAGGATGCGCCCATTGGACTCTGTCCCGAACAGCCGCTGCGCGTCACCCGACACCCCCGTCACACCCTGTGCGGGCCGGGTCCACAGCACGCGTCCCCGGGAAGCGTCGACACATCCGACCGCCGCCGAATAGGCGCGCGCGCAGATGCTGTCACCTACCCTGCTGACAGGTGCTACCAGATCGACAAGCCGTTCAACCTCATTGGCTCCCCTCGCAACGGCAACCGGAGCATCCCACCGGGAGGTACCTGCGAGCGGGTCAAGTCCCACCAGGCGACCTGACAGCCCCACCACCAGGGTATCGCCAAACGGAAGCAACACCCCGGCCTGACCCAGCACCAACGCCTCTGCACGCGCCCGCTGTCCCCAGATCCGCCCCCCGCTGGTCGCGTCGAATGCCACTACGCTGCGGTCACCCGCAAGGACAAAAACCCGATCACCGGCCACCAGAGGGGGCGTGAACGAACGGGCTGGCAAACGGACACGCCACACCTGGGCGCCTTCACGCAAGGCAATCAGCTCGTTCATCTGGGTGATCACCGCGACGGTGCGCCCATCGGTACCAGGGCCCGTGGCTGGCGCGACACCGGTCTCGACCTGCCACAGCCTGCGCCCTGTGCCGGCGTCGACCAGGCTCGCGGTGCCGGAGCGGTTCAGCAAGGCGACAGACCCTTGTGCCACCGCAGGTTGCAACAGGGGCGAGGACTCCCCCATTTGCAGGGTCCAGACCTGTTCGGTTGCCAGCAAGGCCGCAACGGGGGGAAGCTCTGCCGGTTTGGGACGGTCGGGCGTTGAGGAACAGGCCGCCAGCCCCGCAACCATCACACCGGCTGTCAAGCAGACGCCGGCACGACGGATGAAGCCACTCGCAGTCTTGAAAAACTCATTTCCCATCACGGCCACCCCCGGTTTGCAGGCTGGCGGCGTCGATCCCCAGCGCAGCCAGCTTGACTTCGAGCAGGCGTCTGTACTCGGTCCGCTCGCCCACTGAAGCCCAGGCTCGCTGATACTGCTCCCGGGCTTCATCGTGTTTGCCTTGCAGCATCAAAGCATCACCACGCCGATCGGCCACCAGGCCTTCGAATGCCGCAGGAACGGGCGCCGCCAGCGAGGCCATGGCCTGATCATGTTCGCCGGCATCCAGCTGAACCGCCGCCAGACGCAGGCGCGCGACGGTCTTGTAGCCATCGTCACTGCCTTTGTCGCTGACCCAGGTGAGCGCGGCCCGGGCCTCGTCGAGCTTGCCCGCGTCCTGGAGGGCCTGCGCGGCAAGCAGACCGGCCTGGCTTGCAAAGGCGGTGCGACCAAAGCCGGACTGCATGTCGCCCAGCACGCGGGACAAGCGATCGCTGTCGCGGGCCACTGCGGCACGTTCGATTTCGTCATAAAGGGCCGCGGCTTTCACGGCCTGGTTGCGCTGCCAGTAATTCCAGCCGTTCCACGCAGCCACTGACCCGAACACGACGATCAGCACCCATGTGATCAGATTTCCCCATCGGGCCCAGAAATGCTTGATCTGGTCAAGCTGCTCCTGCTCTTCAAGGTCGAGATGTTTAGCCATGGCGCGTATTCGTAAAGATCGGGGGATTGTAGGTGGCTCACGCCGGGATCAGGGGTGCCGAAGGGCGCCTGCCCATTCGGCGATGTTGGACAGCGCCACAAGGCGCTGTGCGTCCGCTGCATCAGCGGCGCCGCGCTCCGCACGCAACGCCTTGAGTGCCACCTGCCCTCGGGACAATT
>SBFU01000329.1 GCA_006227785.1 Burkholderiales bacterium | reverse complement strand
TGTTGTTGTCCAGCTTGGCGCGCAGCAGGGCGCCCAGGCTCGTGGTGCCGGCGTTCTCGCGCTCGGTGGTCTGCGCCATGCGTTGCATGGCCTCCTGCTGGTCGGCACTGTCCTTGGCCTTGATGGAGAGCTGGATCGAACGCATCTTGCGGTCGACGTTGATCACCATCACGCTGACTTCGTCGCCTTCCTTGAGCACGTTGCGCGCATCTTCCACGCGGTCGCGGCTGATCTCGCTGGCCCGCAGGTAGCCGGTGACGTCTTCGTTGAGCTGGATCTCGGCGCCGCGCGGGTCCACCGACTTGACCGTGCCGGTGACGATCGCACCGCGGTCGTTCAGCGTGGTGAAGCTGGTGAACGGGTCCACGTCGAGTTGCTTGATGCCCAGGCTGATGCGCTCGCGCTCGACGTCGATGGCCAGCACCAGGGCCTCGACTTCCTGGCCCTTCTTGTAGTTGCGCACCGCGGTCTCTCCCGGCTCGTGCCAGGACAGGTCGGACAAGTGCACCAGTCCGTCGATGCCGGCCGAGAGACCGATGAAGACGCCGAAGTCGGTGATGCTCTTGACGGGGCCCCTGACCTTGTCGCCGCGCTTGACGGTGGCGCTGAATTCTTCCCAGGGGTTGGCCTTGCACTGTTTCATGCCCAGGCTGATGCGGCGCTTGTCCTCGTCGATCTCCAGCACCATGACCTCGACCTCTTCGCCGAGCGTCACCACCTTGGCCGGAGCCACGTTCTTGTTGGTCCAGTCCATTTCGGAAACGTGCACCAGGCCTTCGATGCCCGGCTCAAGTTCCACAAATGCGCCGTAGTCGGCGATGTTGGTGACCTTGCCGAACATGCGGGTGCCTTGCGGGTAGCGGCGGCTCACGCCCAGCCACGGGTCGTCACCCATCTGCTTGAGACCCAGCGACACGCGCTGCTTCTCGACGTCGAACTTGAGGATCTTGGCGGTGATTTCCTGGCCGGCCTGCACCACCTCGCTCGGGTGGCGGACACGGCGCCAGGCCATGTCGGTGATGTGCAGCAGACCGTCGATGCCGCCGAGATCAACGAAGGCACCGTACTCGGTGATGTTCTTGACCACACCCTGGACGATGGCGCCTTCCTTGAGGGTTTCCATCAGCTTGGCGCGCTCTTCGCCCATGGAGGCTTCGATCACGGCGCGGCGCGACAGCACCACGTTGTTGCGCTTGCGGTCCAGCTTGATGACCTTGAACTCCATGGTCTTGTTTTCGTAGGGCGTCAGGTCCTTGGTGGGACGGCTGTCGACCAGCGAACCGGGCAGGAAGGCGCTGATGCCGTTGACCATGACCTTCAGGCCGCCCTTGACCTTGTTGGAGGTGGTGCCGGTGACGAAGTCGCCCGATTCGAGGGCCTTTTCCAGGGCCATCCAGGAAGCCAGACGCTTGGCCTTGTCGCGCGAGAGCAGCGTGTCACCAAAGCCGTTCTCGACGGAGTCGATGGCCACGGAAACGAAGTCGCCCACCTGGACTTCGAGTTCGCCCTGGTCGTTCTTGAACTCGTTCAGAGGGACGTAGGCCTCCGACTTCAGTCCGGCGTTGACCACCACGTGGTTGTGCTCGATGCGCACGACTTCGGCGGTGATGACTTCGCCCGAGCGCATTTCAGCGCGCTTGAGGGACTCTTCGAACAGGGCGGCAAAAGATTCAGACATTGGATTTCCTAGGGCCGTTCGGCGTCGACGCGCTGAACCCTTGAACAGGGTGGGCGTGTCGGGAGACGGAAGAACGGCTGTGCGTTGCGGTGATTGACCGCGGGGTTGGTTTGACGAACCGTCGGGCCTGCGGGCTGGGAGTGCCCGGCGGGGCCGTCAGGGCCAGGGTTGGTGTTGTCAGCAGGCCGAAAACACCGTTCTGCTCTGCCACCAGTCAAGGACCTGTCGCACCGATTCTTCGATGCCCAGATCCGAGTTGTCCAGCCGCAGCGCATCTTCGGCCGGCTTCAGAGGTGCAACTGCCCGGTTGGAGTCCCGGTCGTCGCGTGCTCTGAGGTCAGCCACAAGGTCTGCCATGATAGCAGGATTTCCTTTTGAAATCAATTGTTTATAGCGCCGCTCTGCGCGTTTTTCTGCGCTGGCGGTCAGGAAGACCTTCAGAGGGGCGCCCGGGAACACCACCGTTCCCATGTCACGTCCATCGGCCACCAGTCCAGGCAGGCGGCGAAAACTCAGCTGAAGTCCATGCAAGGCCTGGCGCACAGCGGGATGGCGCGAGACCCTGGAGGCCATGCCGCCCGTGGATTCCAGTCGCAAGGGGTCGGTGATGTCGCGCCCGCCCAGCAGGACGCGATGTTCCTCGAAATGCACCGGCAGCCGAGCGGCCAGTTCAGCGACCGCCGCTTCGTCGTCCAGGTCCACGCCGGCGTCGTGGGCAGCCAGCGCAGTGGCCCGATAGAGCGCGCCCGAGTCGAGAAGCTGGTAGCCGAGGCGTCGGGCGACTTCGGCAGCCAGGGTGCCTTTGCCCGAGGCCGTGGGACCATCGATGCAGATGACAGGAATGACCTCATCGTCGGCTCGGCAGACGCCGAACAGCGTCTCGAAGTAGTCGGGGAAGGTCTTGGCCACGCATTTCGGGTCCTCGATCCGCACAGGCAGCCCGGCCGGGTTGAACGCGGCCAGCGAAAAGCACATCGCAACCCGGTGGTCGTCGTAGGTGTGAATGGAACCGGTTGTCCAGGTGACCGGTGGCGTGATGCGGATGAAGTCCGCGCCTTCTTCCACCGTCGCGCCGAACTTGCGGCATTCGCTCGCCATGGCGGCGATGCGGTCGGTTTCCTTGACACGCCAACTGGCGATGTTGCGCAGGGTGCTGGGGCCATCGGCATAAAGGGCCATCACCGCCAGCGTCATGGCCGCGTCGGGAATGTGGTTGCAGTCCAGGTCGATGGCCTTCAGCGGCCAGGCGCCGCGCCGGATGTGCAGGCGGTTGGCTTCGCCAGTGATCTCGGCCCCCATCAGCCGGGCCGCTTCGACGAACCGGATGTCCCCCTGGATGGACGACAGCCCCACGCCTTCGATGCTCACACCCTCGCAGCCCGCGGTGGCGGGCGCAAGCGCGCCCAGGGCCACGAAGTAGCTGGCCGACGAGGCATCCCCTTCCACCGGGATGCTGCCAGGCGATGTGTAGCGGCTGCCTGCCGGAATGGTGAAGCGTTGCCAGCCGTCTCTGCGCACCTGCACGCCGAAACGCGCCAGCAGGTTGAGGGTGATCTCGATGTAAGGGCGTGAAATCAGCTCGCCGATCACCTCGATCACAACGTCGCGGTCGGCGGCCGCCAGCGGCAGGGCCAGCAGCAGTGCCGTGAGGAACTGGCTCGACACGTCGCCGCGCACCGCGGCGCGCTCGCCCGTGGGCGTCTCCGGCCCGGTATGCAGCGGCGGGAACCCGGGATTGCCCAGGTAGTCGACCTGCGCGCCGAGCTGCC
>SBFU01000309.1 GCA_006227785.1 Burkholderiales bacterium | reverse complement strand
TGATGATGCCGCCGAGGTTGCGCAGGCGCAGCTGGCGCGCGATGGCCTGGGCGGCTTCCAGATTGGTGCGGAACACCGTGTCATCGAAATTGCGCGCCCCCACGAAGCCACCTGTATTCACGTCGACCGTTGTCAGCGCCTCGGTCTGGTCAATGACCAGGTAACCGCCGGACTTCAGTTCAACGCGCCGACCCAATGCCCGCACGATGTCTTCGTCGATGTTGAAAAGGTCGAAGATGGGCCGCTCACCGGTGTAGAGCTGCAACTTGCCCAAGGTGTCGGGCATGAACTCGCGGGCAAACGACTGCATCAGCCCGAACTGTTCACGGGAATCGATACGAATGGAAAGGGTTTCCACCCCGACCAGGTCACGCAGGACACGCTGCATCAGGTTGAGGTCCTCGTGCAACAGGGCCGGCGCGGGAAGGCGGGTCGAAGCCTCCTTGATACGCAGCCAGGTCTTGCGCAAATAGGCAACATCTTCAACCAGCTCCTGGTCGCTGGCATCTTCGGCGTTGGTGCGCAGAATGAAGCCACCGGAAGGCTGTCCGTCAGCCTGCGCGACCAGTCGCTGAACGCGTTGGCGCAAGGCCTCACGCTGGGCCGGTGGAATCTTTTGGGACACACCGATGTGGTTGTCCTGTGGCAGGAACACGAGCAGCCGTCCGGCGATGCTGATCTGGGCCGTCAGACGGGCACCTTTGGTGCCGATCGGGTCCTTGAGCACCTGCACCATGAGTGCCTGGCCCTCGAAGATCTGTTTTTCAATGGGCAGCACCGGGTCGGGTGCCAACACACGGGCGGGTGCCCGGGCCTCAGCAGGGAGACCTTCATTGACAGGAGCGGCCGTGCGCCCCTCCGCCGGGCCCCGGTCGCGCGGACTGGCGTGTTTGGCCGCGATGTTGGGCATGAGATCGGCCACGTGCAGAAAAGCAGCCCGGTCAAGCCCGATGTCGATAAAGGCGGACTGCATCCCGGGCAGCACCCGGGACACCTTGCCGAGGTAGATGTTGCCCACCAGGCCGCGCTCCAGGGCGCGCTCCAGGTGGACTTCCTGGACAGCGCCCTGCTCCACCACCGCTACACGTGTCTCCTGCGGCGCCCAGTTGATCAGAATGTCCTGTCCCATGTTGTTCTCAGTCGATGCGAAGCCCGGCCCGGGCGAGCACCTGCGCTGTCTCGTACGCAGGCAAGCCCATGATGCCTGAATAGCTGCCACCGATGTGGTCAACCCAGATTGCCGCCCTGCCCTGTATGGCATACGCACCGGCTTTGCCCATGGGTTCGCCGGTATCGACATAGCGCCTGATACGGCCAGGCGACAGATCCGTGAAGCTGACCGAGGAGGTCGACAAGGCATGCCAAGCACGGTCCTTGCGGATCCCGGGACACCCCACCGACACCGCCGTCAACACCCGATGACGGCGTCCAGACAGTTCGGCCAACATTCGGCGAGCATGGTCGGCGTCCACCGGTTTTCCCAGAATACGTCGCCCCAGTGCCACGGTGGTGTCGGCACACAGCACCGGTGCCCACGGCAGCTCCCGCCGGCGAAGTCGGCTGAGCGCGGCTTCGAGCTTGAGCGCGGTGACACGCCGGACATAGGCCGCTGGCGACTCCCCGGATCGAACAACCTCCAACGCCTCCGCATCTTCACTGGGATCGGGCAGCAGCAAGCGGCACTGAACACCCCATTGTTCAAGCAGCTGCAGCCGGCGAGGGCTTTGCGAGGCCAGATAGATGAACGCCGTTGTCATGAACGAAGAACCGTCGGGCTGGATTGAACAAGCGGACCTGCGCTCATTCGCGGTGGTACGGATGATTGCTGTTGATCGACCAGGCGCGGTAGAGCTGCTCCAGCAGCAGCACACGGGCCAGGGCGTGAGGCAGCGTCAGATCGGAAAGCCGGATGCGCTGATGGGCGGCATCACGAAAGGCGGGTTCCAGCCCGTCGGGGCCTCCAATGACCAGCGCCACATCGTCCCCATCCTGCTGCCAGCGTTGCAATTGCGTGGCGAGATCGCGGGTGGTGAGTGCGGATCCACGCTCGTCCAGGACCACGAGGCGACAGGCCTTCGGCAGCGCCGCCTGAATGCGCTCCCGCTCGGCAGCCTGCAGCAGTTCGCGCGATTTCCCTGCCCTTGCTTCGGTCTTGACGGTCCTCACCTCCAGCCTCAGGTCGGGAGGAAATCGTCGGGCGTAGTCGTCGCAGGCGGTCTGTGCCCAGTCAGGCATCCGCTGCCCGACGGCCACCACGACCAGCTTCATGAGGACGGCTTCTTGGTCGTCGGCTTGCGCGCAGCGGGTCGGCTTGCGGTCGACTTGGCCGTGGTCCTGGGCTTGTTCACCACGAGCTTGGCCATGGGCGCCTTGCTCTGGGTCCTCGTTGGTGGCGTTGCAGCCCTGGCCACCGGGGCCGACCGGGCACTCGACTTGGCCGGTGCGGGCTTTTTCCTCGCGGCTGCGGCGGAAGACGACGCCGCTGCACCGGTGCCCCGGGTGGGCTTCTGGGCAGGCTTCGCGCCCTTGGACTGGGTCGACTTGACGCTGCCTGGCGCCGCCGGTTTGGCAGAGCCTTGGCGTGCGGAAACATCGGGCGAGGGCTTGGCGGGCTTGTCTTTGGCCGCGCCATGACGCAACCGGACCGGTTTGGCACCCCAGATTTCTTCAAGGCGGTAATACTGGCGGATGACCGGCTGCATCACGTGGGCCACGACCTGGCCGCAATCCACAATGATCCATTCCCCGTTGTCTTCACCCTCGATCCGCGGCTTGTCGAAGCCGGCGTCCCGAACCGCATCCCGCACGCTGGCGGCCAGTGCCCGGGTCTGGCGGTTGGAGGTGCCACTGGCAACGATCACGCGCTCGAAGAGAGGTGAGAGTTCTTCGGTGTTGAACACCACAATGTCCTGACCCTTGACGTCCTCCAGTCCGTCGACGATGGCGCGCTGCAGGCGCTGCAGTTGCTTCTTGCTGGTGGATTCACTGGTCATGGGGGCTTCGGATAGAGGGAATGTTGTGAAATATAGCTCGACACGGCCTCGGGCACCATCTGCCCGACCGCCTCGTCACCCGCAGCGGCCAGATCCCGTACCGCCGTGGCACTGAGTCGCCACGGCGGCATGCTCAGGACTTCATGGGGAATGCCGGTGGACGACAGCTCGAGTGCCGGGGCACTTTCAGGTGTGGAGATGCCGGCCACATCCAGCGGGCGATCCGCCACCGCGAGGCGTGCCTGTTGCAGCACGGCCTCCCAGCGGACCCAGTTGCGAAAGGACAGCAACTGGTCTGCGCCCAGAATCAGGTAAAGCAGCGACTGCGGGTACAGCCGTTGCAGCTCGGAAAGGGTATCGGCGGTGTAGCTGGGTCCTTGGCGTCGAATTTCCCGGTCATCAATGACCACGCCGGGCAAATCACCAAAGGCCCGCTCGCACATGGCGAATCGAT
>SBFU01000453.1 GCA_006227785.1 Burkholderiales bacterium | reverse complement strand
TACCTGGCCTACTGCGAAGCGGCCTTCGCGCAGGCCAGCATCGATGTGGTGCAGTACACCCTGCGGAGGCCGGCGTGAGCACCTGGCGGGTCCTCGGGTGCGCCCTGGCGCTGGTCTGGGCGGCACCGGCCATGGCCAACAGCGGCTCGGCACCCCCGACGGTGTCGGCGGCCCTGGCGGAAAAACAGGCCCTGGCCAGCACCCGCCTGCGCGTCTGGGGCTTCGAGGTCTACGACGCGCGCCTGTGGGCTCGGACCGGCTTCGACATGGCACGCTTCGAAGTACTGCCGTTCGCCCTGGAACTGAGCTACCTGCGCAGCTTCAAGGGTGCCGATATCGCGCGCCGCTCGGTCGACGAAATGCGCCAGACCGGCGCGCTGGACGAAGCCGATGCCGCGCGCTGGCTGGCGGCCATGACCGGGTTGTTTCCCGACGTCCAGCGCGGTGACCGCATCACCGGTGTGCACGTGCCCGGCACCGGCGCCCGCTTCTACCTGAATGACCGCCTGCTGGGCGAGGTCGGTGAAGACCGTTTCTCCCGCCGTTTCTTTGGCATCTGGCTTTCCGAGCGCACCTCGCAACCTCGCATGCGCGAGGACCTGCTGGCTCAATTGCAGGGCAACGGCAACGGGGCCGCCCCGGCCCAGGTGAACCGCTGATGGACACTGGCGCTGCGCCCAACGAAGCGGCAGCCCGCTTCCTCGGCCCTGGCGCCTGGCGTCGGGGTTTGGGCTATGGGCTGCTCGGGCTGCCACTGGCCTTCGTGGCGCTGCCGCTGTACGTGATCCTGCCCAACCATTACGCGCGGGAATTTGCTGCTCCTCTGGGCCTGCTGGGCGCGGTGCTGCTCGGCGCCCGCCTGATCGATGCGGTGCTCGATCCCTGGATTGGCCGCTGGTGCGACCGCCTGTTCGCGCGCTCCCACCGCACCGTGCTCGCCGTCTGCGCAGTCTCGGCAGTGGTGCTGGCCCTGGGCCTGTGGGGTCTGCTGTTTCCGCCCGCCCTGGCACGGGGCAGCACCGCCACCCTGCTGACCTGGGCCGGCGTGCTGATGGCCATCACCTACACGGCCTTCAGCATCGTCAGTGTGGCGCACCAGTCCTGGGGGGCTCGGCTGGGCGGGACAGAGGCCCAACGCAGCCGCATCGTGGCCTGGCGCGAAGCGCTGTCGCTCGTGGGCGTGCTGCTGGCCGCCGTGCTGCCGGCCACGCTCGGCCTGGGCGCCACGGTCACCGCCTTTGCCGTCTTGCTGGCCCTGGGCTGGCTGGCCTGGACCCGTGCCGTCGTCCCGCCCACTGGCGCCTCTTCCCCGGCAGAAGGCGGCGCCGGTCGCTCTCCCTTGCGCCAGCCCGCGTTCCAGCGCCTGCTGGCGGTGTTCGTGCTCAACGGTACGGCCAGCGCCATCCCGGCCACGCTGGTGCTGTTCTTCGTGCAGGACCGTCTGCAGGCGCCGGCCTCCATCGAGCCGGCCTTCCTGGCCACCTATTTCCTGTGCGCCGCCCTGTCCATGCCGCTGTGGGTGCGGCTGGTGGGCCGCCTCGGCCTGGCCCGCACCTGGCTGGCCGGCATGGGTCTGGCGGTCGCGGTGTTCGTCTGGGCCGCCACCCTGGGCGAAGGCGACATCCTGCCCTTCCTGATCGTCTGCGCGCTCTCGGGCATCGCGTTGGGTACCGACCTGGCGCTGCCCGGTGCCATGCTGGCCGGACTGGTCGGCCGCCTGGGCGAGCGGGGCCAGCGCGAGGGTGCCTACTTCGGCTGGTGGAGCTTTGCCGCCAAGCTCAACCTGGCATTGGCGGCCGGCCTGGCACTGCCGCTGCTGGCCGCCTTCGGCTACACCCCCGGTTCGCGCGATCCACAGGCGCTGCAGACCCTGACCATCGCCTACTGTCTGCTGCCCTGCGCCCTCAAGCTGATGGCCGCCGGGCTGCTCCACACCCTGGTGATCCGTCGCGACACCAGCCCCGACCTGCTCCCGATGGGGCAAGCCACGAGACCCTGAACCATGCAAAGACGTGCCCTGCTGATGGCCGGCCTGGCCGGCACCGCCACCCTTGCCGGCTGTGCCGGACCCCAGATCGCCGACTACAGCGCCGAGAAACCGGTGCTGGACCTGCGCCAGTACTTCAACGGCCGGCTCGATGCCTTCGGCGTCTTCACCGACCGCAGCGGCAAGGTGGTGCGCCGCTTCACCGTGGTGATGAACTGCAGCTGGACCGGTAACGAAGGCGTGCTCGACGAGGACTTCACCTACTCGGACGGCACCACCGAGAAACGCATATGGCGCCTGACCTACCTGGGCGACGGCCGCTACAGCGGCACCGCCGGCGATGTGGTCGGCACCGCCTTTGGCGAAACCCGTGGTAACGCTTTTCGCTGGGGCTATACCCTGGCGCTGCCGGTCGACGGCCGCGTCTGGGAGGTCCAGTTCGACGACTGGATGTACCTGATGGACGAACGCGTCATGCTCAACAAGGCGACGATGAGCAAGTTCGGGATCCGGCTGGGCGAAGTCACCCTGACCTTTGTCAAGCGTTGAAACGGCCAAGATGTCCAACACCCGCAGCTTCATCGACACGGCCGCTCCGGTGCGCACCACCGGGCCCCGCGCGCGCCCGCGAGGCTGGCTGAGCACCTTCAATCCAAGACTGGACGAATGGCATGGCCTGCGTGTCTGGCTGGTCGGCGCCTCCAGTGGCATCGGGGAGGCCACTGCCGCCGCCCTGCATGCCCGGGGCGCCCAGGTGATGGTCTCGGCGCGCAAAGCGGAAGCGCTTGAGCGCTTCGTGCAACAGCACCCGGGCGCCCAGGCCTGGCCGCTGGACGTCACAGACGAGGCGGCGGTCACCCGCACCGCCAGCGCCATCCTGGCAGAAGGGCCGCTGGACCTCGTGGTCTATTGCGCCGGTCACTACCAGGCCATGCGGGCCACCGACATCGACCTGGCCGACATGCACCGGCACATGGCCATCAACTACAGCGGCGCCCTGAACCTGACCGCTGCGGTGCTGCCGTCCATGGTGGATCGCGGACAAGGCCATCTGAGCCTGATCAGCAGCGTGGCGGGCTTCCGCGGTCTGCCCAAGAGCCTGGCCTACGGGCCGACCAAGGCCGCACTGACCCACCTGGCGGAAAACCTCTACCTCGACCTGCAGCCGCTGGGCATCGGCGTCAGTGCCATCCACCCCGGCTTTGTGCAGACGCCGCTGACCGCCGGCAACACCTTCCAGATGCCTGCCCTGCTGACCCCGGATCAGGCTGCCCAGGCCATGCTGCAGGGCTGGGCACGCGGTGACTTCGATATCCACTTCCCGCGCCGCTTCACGCGCTGGATGAAGCTGCTGCGCCTGCTGCCGTACCGGCTGTACTTCCCTGTGGTGCGCCGGTTCACCGGCCTGTAAGCTGTCGCCCATGGATTCCGGTCTGGCCCCTGATGAGGCGCGCAAGGCGCTGGAG
>SBFU01000159.1 GCA_006227785.1 Burkholderiales bacterium | reverse complement strand
GGACCTTGAGATGCAGCGGCGCTGGGATGCGATCGTGCTCGACATCCGCCTGCCAGGTCTCAATGGCCTGGACCTGTGCCGCGAACTGCGCAGCAAGCTCTCGCCGGTGCCCATCCTGATGCTGACTGCGCGCAGCGGTGAGCTGGATCGTGTGCTCGGCCTTGAGCTGGGCGCCGACGACTACCTCACCAAGCCCTTCAGCGTGATCGAATTGCAGGCGCGCGTGAAGGCGCTGCTGCGGCGGTCGGCCATCACCACGGCGGCGCGAAACGACGCCAACGCCCAGAAACCCACCCTGCTCGTGCATGGTGCCCTCAAGGTGGACCGCCTGCAGCGCCGTGCCTGGCTGGGGCAGATGGAGATCACGCTGGCGCCGCGCGAATTCGATCTGCTCTGGCATTTCATGCAGCAGCCGGGTCGCGTCTTCACACGCAGCGAGCTGCTCGACGAGGTCTGGGGTCTCAGTCACGATGGTTACGACCACACCGTCAACAGCCATATCAACCGGCTGCGCAGCAAACTGGGCGATGAGCGCACAGACGCCGGATTCATTCACACGGTGTGGGGTGTGGGCTACCGTTTCGAAGCGCACACATGATGTCCACCCCGACCCGACCGCCGGTGCCCGTGTGGCGACGCCTGCATGTGCGGGCTGCGGCACTGACCGCACCCCTGATGCTGCTGTTGGGTGTCTGCATGTACCTGTTGCTCCAGCACTTCAGCGCACAGAACGCCCTGGAAGCGAGCCAGCGCATGAACCTGGGCCTTGCGCAATACGTTGCCCAGCAGCAGGACCCTGGCTTGCTGGATGCGCAAGGCCACCCCCGCGCCGACCGGGTGCAGGAGCTGGCCATGCACGTCATGAAAATCAACCCGGCTGTGGAGGTGTACTTTCTGGACCTCGACGGCAGGGTGTTGGCCCATGCCCTGGAAGGACTGCTGGACACGGATCCCATCGGGGCATCGGTTGACCTGCGACCGGTCCGTCAACTTCTGGACGCGACGAACGGGGACGCTCTGCGACTGCCGGTCAAGGGCTCCAATCCGCTGTCACCCGGGCAGGACACGGTCTTTTCCGTGGCTCCACTGTTGACGCCCGATGGCCGTGTGGGCAGCTACCTTTACATGATCCTGAACAGCCGCCTGGCACAGGCCGAGGCCGCCAGCCTGGTCAATTCCGGGACATTGCAGGCCATGGCCGTGGCAGCCGCCGCGGTTTCTGCGCTGGCGGCGCTGGTGCTGTGGCTGGCATGGCATCACCTGACGCGACCACTGCGCAGGCTCACTGACGCGTTGTGCGCGTTCCGGCCACAGGGCAGCCCTATGGCCGTCGTCGAACACGGGGACGAGATCGAGGTGCTGCACCGATCGGTACGCGACATGCAGGACCGCATCGTCGACCAGTTCCGGCAGCTCGAAGACAGCGACCGCCAGCGGCGCGAGCTGGTGAGCAACATCTCGCACGACCTGCGCACGCCGCTTTCCAACGTCCGGGGCTATGTGGAAACGGTGATGCTGCGTGGGGACGGGATCGACGTCGAATCCCGCACCAGGCACCTGCGCACAGCGCTGCGGCACGCCGACCTGCTGGGCAAGCGCATTGCCGACCTCTTTGAGCTGTCCAAACTGGATGCAGATCGTTCGGCGCCCCAGAGAGAGGTTTTCTGCCTGGCCGAGCTGCTTCAAGACGTGGTGCAGAACTACCAGCTCGCCGCTGAGGAGCGCGGCGTGAAGCTGGCATTCTCTGCCGGCAGCCACGGCAAGGCACGGGTGCTGGCGGACATCGCCATGATCGAGCGTGTGTTGCAGAACCTGGTCGACAATGCCTTGCGTCACACCCAGACGGGAGGCTCTGTGTGCCTGGCACTGGAGAACCACGGCTCGTACATGGAGATCAGCGTCAGCGACACCGGCAAAGGCATCCCCAGCGAACACCTCCCGCACATTTTCGAGCGCTACTGGCGTGCTGCTGATCCCGAAGAGGGTGCAGCCGGCACCAGTTCCGGCCTCGGCCTGGCCATCGTCAAGCGCATCCTCGACCTTCACGGCAGCGCGGTGCGGGTGCACTCCGAGCCGATGCGCGGCACCCGTTTCGGCTTTCTGCTGCCACAGGCCGCATAGCCACTGTGCGCACCCACCCTCTGGTGGTTCGCTAGGTTCAGGTGCCAGCGGCCGGCAGCAGCGCCGCCAGCGTCTGCAGTGTGTCGGCCTCGTCGATGGGCTTGTCCTCGCGCCAGCGCAGCATGCGCGGGAAGCGCACCGCGATGCCGCTCTTGTGGCGCGGGCTGCGGGCAATGCCCTCGAAGCCCAGTTCAAAGACCAGGGTCGGCCGCACGCTGCGCACCGGGCCGAAGCTCTCGATGGTGGTGGCGCGGATGATGGCGTCCACCTTGGCCATCTCGGCGTCGGTGAGACCCGAATAGGCCTTGGCAAAGGGCACGAGTTGCCGGCCTTCGGTGCCGGGCGGCGCGTTCCACACCGCGAAGGTGTAGTCGCTGTAGACACTGGCGCGGCGGCCGTGGCCGCGCTGGGCGTAGATCAGCACCGCGTCCACGCTCATGGGGTCGATCTTCCATTTCCACCAGGTGCCGGCGGCCTTGGTGCGGCCCACGCCGTAGGCGCTGGCGCGCTGCTTGAGCATGAAGCCTTCGGTACCGCGTTCGCGCGCCTGTTCGCGCAGGGTGGCCAGTTCGGCCCAGGTGGCACCCGTCAGCACCGGGCTGGCGACCAGCAGCGGGTGGTTCATGTCCTGCACCAGCGCGTCCAGCGCAGTGCGGCGCGCGTGCAGCGGCTGCTCACGCAGGTCCTGGCCATTGCCTTCGATCAGGTCGTAGGCCAGCAGCGCCACCGGCAGTTCGCGCAGGATCTTCGGGCCCAGGGTCTTGCGGCCGATGCGTTTCTGCAAGTCTGCGAAAGGCTGCGGCTGACCGTCGCGCCAGACCACGACTTCGCCGTCCAGCACCGTGCCCTCGGGCAGGGCTTCACCCAGCGCCGCCAGTTCGGGGAAGCGCTCGGTCACCAGCTCTTCGCCGCGCGACCACAGCCAGACCTGGCCGGCGCGTTTGACCAGTTGGGCGCGGATGCCGTCCCACTTCCACTCCACCTGCCAGTCGGCCGGTGGCCCCAGCAGTTCGTCGAAACGCTCCAGCCCTTCGTTGAACGGGTGCGCCAGGAAGAAGGGGTAGGGCTGGCCGCTGGTCTTCTGGTCCTGTTCCGTGGCGCTTTCCGGCGCCACCAGCGCGGCGTAGTCGGCCGCCGACGGCAGGGCGCCGATGTGGGTGTAGCCCATGAGCCGCTGGGCCACCCGCTTCGCATCCACACCGGCCACGGCCGCCAGCGCCTGCGTGACCTGCAGCTTCGAGACCCCGACCCGAAAACCGCCGGTGATCAGCTTGAAGTAGACAAAGCGCTGGTCGTCGGGCAGGGCGTCCCACTGCGCGCGCAGGCGCTCGGCCAGTGCCTCGGG
>SBFU01000120.1 GCA_006227785.1 Burkholderiales bacterium | reverse complement strand
AGCACTTGCATTCCGTTTCGAATTGAGATCCAAAAAAGGGCTGCTTTGCAGCCCTTTTTTCCGCCTTATTCGAGAAGTCTTTCACAAGTTTTTGATATTGCTAGTTTTTCCCTGCGAACCTATACTCTGTACCAGTGTGATGACCGACACCGGAGCGGAGTGATGACCCCCAGCAGCCTGCGATACAGCAAGATCTTGCAAGTCCTGTCAGGAATTGTTGTTGCCCTGGCATTGGTGCTGCCCGCTGGCTATGCCGACGCGTCGAGTTCCAAGCAGGGCAGTTCGGCCAAGCGGCCGGTGGCCGGCAAGCAGTCCGAGGCCCGCAAGCAGGCCAAACCCCGAGCGGTCCAGCGCAAGCAGGCCAAGGTCAGGACGAAATCCCAGCGCAAACAGCTGGCGCACAAGGCAGGCACGCGCAAGGTGGCCGCGCGTCCTTCCTCGGCCGCTGTGCATCGGACAGTGGCTTCCACGCGCCAGTCTGTCGGGCAGCAACTGGGCTTGCGCGCCAGCGACGATCCCCTGGACCTGAACTCCAGCGTGGCATTGGTGGTGGATCAGAGCACCGGCGAAGTCCTGTTCAGCAAGAACGATTCGGCCGTTCTGCCCATTGCCTCGCTGACCAAGCTGATGACCGGGCTGGTTGTGGCGGAGGCCAACCTGCCCATGGACGAAATGATCACCATCACGCGGGCTGATGTCGACACCTACAAGGGCAGCACCTCGCGGCTGGCGGTCGGCGCGCGGCTGAGTCGCGGTGAATTGATGCACCTGTCGCTGATGTCCAGTGAGAACCGGGCGGCGCATGCGCTGGGACGCACCTTTCCCGGCGGGATGGAGCACTTTGTGCAGCTGATGAACCTCAAGGCGCGTGAGCTGGGCATGACCGACACCCACTACGTGGAGCCCACGGGCCTGCACAGCCGCAACCGCTCCAGTGCGCGCGATCTGGCCACCCTGGTCAATGTGGCCTATGACCAGCCCATGCTCAGGGACTTGTCGACATCGTTGAGCCATGAGGTGCATGTGGGCAAGCGCACCTTGACCTTCAACAACTCCAACCGGCTGGTACGCAGCTCGGATTGGGACATCGGCTTGCAGAAGACGGGTTACATCTCCGAAGCCGGTCGGTGCCTGGTGATGCAGGCCAATGTGGCTGGCCGCCAGTTGATCATGGTGTTTCTCGACGCGGCGGGCTCCATCAGCCGCATGCAGGATGCCGAGCGTGTGCGCCGCTGGGTGGAGATGCAGGCGGTCGGTTCGCTGCAGCCGCAGGGCTGAGCGCTGGAAACGCGTTCGCGCTGGCGTGGACAGCGCGCCCTACAGGCGGGCGCTGGTCCCGGGTCAAACGCCCGGTTGAGGGCAGCCCAGTGCCGTGGAGATCTCGGCCGCCGTGGCCCTGAGGCGGGGCAACCAGCTTTCGTCGATGCGGTCTGCCGGCGCCGAAATGGACAAGCCCGCCACCAGCTTGTTCTGGTCGTCGTAGATGCCGGCGGCCATGCACCTGACCCCGAGTTCCAGTTCCTCGTTGTCCCGCGCCACGCCGGCCTGGCGGCACTGGGCCAGTTCACGCTCCAGCGCTGCCAGCTGGGTCAGGCTGTTGCGGGTGTTGCCCGCCAGGCCGGTCCGGGTGGCGTAGGCCCGTACCCTCTGCGGATCGTCGACCGAAAGGAACAGCTTGCCCACCGACGTCAGGTGCAGCGGAGCCCGGCCGCCAATGGCACGGACCACCTGCATGCCAGACCGTTCGCTGTAGGCCCGCTCGACATAGATGATCTCGTCTCCCTGGCGGACACTGAGGTTCACCGGCTGCTGGATCTGCTTGTGCAGTTCGCGCATGGGCTGCAAGGCGGCATCGCGTACGTTCAGGCGTGCCTTGACCAGGTTGCCAAGTTCGAGCAGGCGCATCCCCAGCCGGTAGCTGCCGGCCTCCGGGCGGTCCACAAACCGTCCGATGGTCAGGTCGTTGAGAATGCGGTGGGCGGTGGAGGGGTGCAGTCCGGTTTTTTCGCTGATTTCCTTGAGGGAAACCGGCTCTTCGCGGGAGGCCAGGACCTCCAGCAGGTTGAACATGCGCTCGATGACCTGAACGGTCGGGGTGGTGGGTAGGGTGTCGTTGCGTTTGCTCATGGGGCGCCAATGTTTCATCCGCATTTTATGAGATGAAAACGGCTTTCGCTCGTCACCCGATCGAGCGGGTTCAGGGTTCAGTAGCGGGTGCCGACCAGACGCCGTCGCGCAAGAGCTCGTAGGGGCGGAAACCGGACTTGTAGCGCATCTTGGCGCTCTCGGCGATCCAGTAGCCCAGGTAGACATAAGGCAGCCCCAGCGCCCGGGCCTGCTGGATTTGCCAGAGGACGCTGTAGGTGCCGTAGCTGGCTTCCTCATCCGGTTCGAAGAAGGTATAGACAGCCGACAGCCCGTCATTGAGGACATCGACGATCGACACCATCTTGAGCTGGCCCGCCTGTCCGTCAGGGCCAGGTTCTATGAATTCGACCAGCCTCGAATTGACCCGGCTTTGCAGCAGGAACTGCGTGTATTGGTCAATGCTGTCGTGGTCCATCCCGCCGCCCGCATGGCGGCGGTTCTGATAGCGAAGGTACAGCTGGTAGTGCTCGGGCAGGAAGCACAGCTTGAGCACCCGGGTCTGCAGATGGGCATGTCGCGCCTGACAGCGCCGCTGGCTGCGGTTGGGCTGGAAGTCATTGGCCAGCACGCGCAATGGCACACAGGCCTGGCAACCGTCGCAATAGGGACGGTAGGTGAACATGCCGCTGCGTCGGAACCCCAGTGCCACCAGGTCGGAGTAGGCGTCGTTGTGTATCAGGTGGCTGGGGGTGGCCACCTGTGAACGTGCCTGACGGTGAGGCAGGTAGCTGCACGGGTAGGGCGCTGTGGCGTAGAACTGCAGCGCCTGCAGGGGCAGTTCTTTGGGGTGGGTCACTGGCTCGGGTCGGGCAGGTTGAGCAGATGATTCCAGTATACGGGGTCGAACCGCCAGGCGGGGGCGGGCCGGCGTATGGCCTGGGCAATGTGGTGTCCGAAGGATCGCCTTGACATGGTCTGTGCACCCATGGACCTCAGATGGCGCGTGTCCTGCTGGCAGTCGATCAGACCGATCCGGTGTTCCAGGCAATAGGCCACCAGAGCGGCCAGGGCCAGTTTGGACGCATCGGGGCGACGGCTGAACATCGATTCGCCAAAGACCATCTGTCCCAGACAGACGCAGTAGAGGCCTCCCGCCAGTTCCCCGTCGACCCAGGTCTCCACGCTGTGCGCAGCGCCTGCCCGGTGCAGACGGATGTAGGCCTGCACCATGGCTGGCAGGATCCAGGTCCCATCCTGACCCTCGCGTGGCGTCTCGGAGCAGGCCCGAATCACGGTTTCGAAACCATGGTCGAACCGGATCTCCAGTCGTTGCGTTGCGAGCAGCTTCTTCAGGGTCTTGCGCAGGGATCGGTGAAGGCGGAAGGCCCCCGGTTGCAG
>SBFU01000455.1 GCA_006227785.1 Burkholderiales bacterium | reverse complement strand
TCCCGCATGGTCACGAATTCCTCGGCCGCGGTCGGGTGGATGCCGATGGTGCTGTCGAACACCGCTTTCGTGGCCCCGGCCTTCATGGCCACGGCAAAGCCCTGCACGATCTCTCCGGCCTCGGCGCCCACCATGTGCAGGCCCACCACCCGGTCGCTGGCGGTCTCGACCACCAGCTTCATCAGGGTGCGCTCGACGCTGCCCGACAGCGTGTGACGCAGCGCCTTGAATTCGCTGCGAAAAACGGTGACGTTGCCCAGTCGTTCACGGGCCTGTTCTTCTGTCAGTCCGACGGTGCCGATGCTGGGATGGGTGAAGACCGCGGTGGGGATGAAGTCATAGCTCATCTGTCGTGCAGGCTTGCCCGCCGGCGGGCCGAACAAGGCGTCCACCACCACCATGGCCTCACCCAGTGCCACCGGCGTGAGCTGCACCCGGTTGGTGACATCACCCACGGCAAAGATGGAAGGCACATTGGTGCGGTAGTGTTCATCGACCAGCACCTCGCCCTGGGCACCCTGGGCCACGCCCACCTGTTCCAGGCCCAGACCCTGCACGTTGGGTTTGCGACCGGTGGCGTACAGCACGGCGTCAGCGACCACCAGATTGCCATCCTCCAGCTCGGCCCGCAAACCGTCGTCGGTCCGCCGGATGTCGACCACCCCGGCGTTCAGGCGCAGGTCCACGCCGCTCTTTCGCATCTCTTCGGCCACGAAATGCCGGATTTCATGGTCGAAACCTCGCAGCACCTGCTCGCCGCGGTACAGCTGCACGACTTTGGATCCCAGGCCGTTGAAGATGGAGGCGAACTCGCAGGCGATGTACCCGCCACCGACCACGAGCAACCGTTGCGGGAAGGGCTCCAGGTCAAAGATGTCGTTGGAGGTGATGACGTGTTCGCGCCCGGAGAAGTGCGGCACATGGGGGGTGCCACCGGTGGCGATCAGGATATTGGCCGCCGTGAAACGCTGGTGTCCCGGGCTGCCGTCGGCATTCAAGGTGGCCAGCGTGATCTCGTGCGCGCCGTCCACGCGGGCAAAGCCGTTGAACACCGCCACTCCCGAGCCGTGCAGCAACCTGCCATAGACCCCGTTGAGCCGGGTGATTTCCTGCGCCCGGTTGGCCTTGAGGGTGGCCCAGTTGAGCGCGACGGGTCCTTGCAGTTCCCAGCCGTAGCCGCGCGCTTCGGTGAAAGCCTCGTGGTAGTGCGCTGCGTAGCTGTAGAGCTTCTTGGGGATGCAGCCGACGTTGACGCAGGTGCCGCCCAGGCCCTCGTTGCCCAGGCATTCGGCAAGGGCCACTCGCGCGCCGCGCTGGGCGGCCATGCGGGCGGCGCGCACACCGCCGCTGCCACCACCGATCACAAACAGGTCGAAATCATGGGTACTCATGGGGGTGATCTTATGCCCATACGGCAAGCGGCGCCGGGTGTGCCCACAATCGGCCCGATGATCGATTCTCCACCTCCCGTCGACCAGGCGTCCCAGCGGCTCAATGTGGTGCTGGGCGGCCAAGGGGGGCTGGGCCACGCCCTGGTCGAGCTGCTGTCCGGTCGCGGCGAAGCTGTGATGGTGTTCGGTCGTGGCAGTTCACCGCCGCTGGACTATACCCAGCCGCCCTCGGTGGAGGCCTGTGCGGAGCATGTGGCTCGACAGCTCAGGCACAGCGGGCAGGTGCTGGCGCGGCTGATCGTGGCCACCGGCGTGTTGCACGGTCAGTTACCAGGTGGACAGGCCTATGGCCCCGAGCGCAGCTGGCAACAGATCGACCCCGATGCGCTGGCGCATGTGATGCAGGTCAATGCCATCGGCCCAGCACTGGTGATGCGGCATTTCCTGCCCTTGCTGCCGCGCCAGGGGCGGGCGATCGCGGCGTTTGTCTCGGCACGCGTCGGCAGCATTGGCGACAATGCCTTGGGCGGCTGGTACGCCTACCGTGCTTCCAAGGCGGCGCTCAATCAGTTGGTGCGCACCGCCTCGGTCGAGCTGGCGCGGCGCAACCGGGAGGCCCTGTGTGTGGCCCTGCATCCCGGCACCGTCGAGACGCCGCTGTCGAAGCCATTTGCGCGCCGGGGGCTGAATGTGCGGCCGCCGGCGGTGGCGGCCCGTGAACTGATGGCGGTTCTGGATGATCTGCCGGCCGGCAGTTCCGGGCAGTTTTTCGACCAGCACGGGCTGGCGGTGCCCTGGTGACGCGCCAGGTGCAGACGCGGCGGGTCTAGCGGGCCAGCACCTCTTCCTTGCGCATCACGCGGCGGCGCGCCATCTCACGCCCCATGCCCACGGTGTCGCCGTCCAGCAGGCGCTTGCGCGCTTCGGGGTAGGCGATCGACTCCTCCAGCACGATGTGATCGAGGTAGAGCGCTTCGAACACCTCCAGCGCATGGCGCAACTCGGCCGGGTCGAACCACAGGTTGCCCAGGGTGGCCGCCTCCAGACTGGGTGCGATCTGGATCCAGTTTTCCTCCAGCCAGCCGTGGTCCTGGATCAGGTGCTCGGTGGTCTGGACAATGTTCTCGTCCTGGCTGGCCAGCAACGCAGGGAAGATGTGCTTTTCTTCATCAAGGTGGTGCTGCCGGGCCTCGCCATTGAAGTAGTCCAGCACGCGTTTCGCCTTGTCACGGTTGGCCTGGTTCAGGCCACTGGACTCGATGGCATCCACCAGGGCGTGCAGCGCAACCAGATGGCGCTGGATCTCGCGGTGCGTGTCATCCAGGAAGTCGAAGACGGCAATCGATACGGGGGCAGCGCTCATGGTGGATCTCCTTGCGGTTGATGGATCCATTCTGGGTATGCTGCGCCGCCGCAATTTGATCTGGCTCAAACAGCGGGCCCGCCGCAGCGGGCTTCCGATGAACTGCAGGCCCGCCGCACCGGACAGGTGCGCAGCGCTCAGTACGTGTACACACCTCTGCCCGTCTTGCGTCCCAGCCAGCCGGCCGCGACCATTTCCTTGAGCAGCGGTGCCGGGCGGTACTTGCTGTCGTTGAACTCGGCCATGTAGACGTTCATCACGGCCAGGCACACGTCCAGGCCGATCATGTCGGCCAGCGCCAGCGGACCGATCGGCTGGTTGGTGCCCAGCTTCATGCCGGCGTCGATGTCTTCCGGGGTGGCCAGGCCTTCGGCGAGCACGAAAAAGGCCTCGTTGATCATCGGCACCAGAATGCGGTTGACCACGAATCCGGGGGCGTTCCTGACCGTGATCGGGGTCTTGCCGAGGGCCTCGGCCAGCGACTTGACCGCGTCGTGCGTGGCATCGCTGGTCTGCAGGCCGCGGATGATCTCCACCAGGGCCATCATGGGCACCGGGTTGAAGAAGTGCATGCCGATGAAACGGTCGGCGCGCTGGGTGGCGGCGGCCAGCTTGGTGATGCTGATCGAGCTGGTGTTGGTGGCCACGATCACCTCGGGCGCCAGGATGCCATCCAGCTGCTGCAGGATCTTGACCTTCAGGGCCTCGTTCTCGGTCGCGGCCTCGATCACCAG
>SBFU01000251.1 GCA_006227785.1 Burkholderiales bacterium | reverse complement strand
TCACTGCCCAGTGGGGCCACGGAAACCGCCGAATCAAGACTTTCCAGAACGGTCGTGAAGCGCTCGTAAGACGCCGAGAGCTCTTCCCGGATCCGTTTAGGCTCGGTGATGTCCGTCATGGAGGTCATCCAGCCGGTCTGTACGCCATGCGGATCGACCAAAGGCGATACATACATGCGGGCGTCGAAGATGCTGCCATCACGCCGCTGCACCCTGACTTCGAACCCGCCCGGTGTCGAACGGCCGTGCAACTCGTCATCGAGCCGGGCCGCCAGCAGGTCATGGTCTTCCTCGGGCCAGTAAGGAAAGGGAGCGGTGCGGCCCACCAGTTCGCTCTCGGTCCATCCGGTCATGGAGCAGAAGGCCGGGTTCACGTAGGTGATGCGGCCCTGCAGATCCAGCGCACGCATGCCGGTGAGCATGGAGTTTTCCATGGCCCTTCGGAAGTTGGTTTCCGCCACCAGAGCCTGTTGCGCCTGCACCCGGCGCCGCGTGTGGCGCCAGGTCCCCAGCAACATCCACACCGTCAGGGCACTGAGCGCACCAATGACCCAGAAGAAGCCGCTGCCCACGATATCCTGGGAGGTGCGGTACCCCTGGGCCTTGAAGATCAGTCCATTGCCTACCGGTGAGACCGGCACTTCGTGTTCCAGCGGCTGTTGCGACCAGGGCAGCAGGCGCAGCACGGTATCGGTGGCCTGCAGCTGACCCGCCAGGACTCTGCCACGGTCGTCCATGAGCGCGACGGCGTAGCGGGCCATGATTTCAGGTGGGATACCGAATCGCAACAGTCCGTCGATGGAGTATTCGCCCATCACGGTTCCGGAAAAGCGACCCTGTTCGCTCAGGGGGACCTGCAGCATCAGGCTGGCCTCGCGCGGGTCTTCTCCCATCGGGCGCGAGTAGATGGGTTGCCGCAGGTCACGCGCCAGATCAAACGAACCGTCGGTCTCGCCGGGGCCGACGATGCTGCCCGGCAGGCGGACCTTGGTCAGCGGTGCACTGGGCGACGCGTAGCTGACGACCACGTTGCGGCGTGCATCCACCCAGCTGATGGTCTGCACTTCAGGGAACTGACTGATCAGGGATTCGGCCTGGAACTCGAATTCCTCGGCCTCGATTTCACGGTTGCTGAGGTCGCGGGCCAGCCGCATGAGTTGTTCCTGTCGCTCAAGCAGACGCAGCCTCAGGCGTTGCTGCGCGTACTCGACGTCGCGGGTGACGGCCTCTTTTTCACGCTCCAGCTCCTCGAACCGCAGGTAGGTGATGGCCACCACGATGGCCGACAGGAACAGCAGGACGGCCAGCAGCGGTCCCAGGGTAGCAAAACGGTCCTGGCGCGACGGTGGCAGCCGTCGCCACCAACGGCGCCACCAGTGGGTCGGTCCCGTCAGGGATGGCCGACTGGTGCTGGAAGCAGGGGAGGGGGTCATCGCCTGGGAGTCTACGTGAACGCGAGCCGTCTGTTCGATGGGTCGCTCGCGCCAATGTTGCGATATCCATAATATGAAATTCAATATCTCATATTGAAATCTACGGATTTCTGTGCAAAAATCCGGCACACTGCGGCAGACCCGCCGTCCAACCCGAACCTACCGACAGGAGACAAACATGTCAGCGAACGACGCGCAGTCCGGCTTGAAGGCCTTGGACGTGGATCACCAGGAAACCCGCGAGTGGATGGACGCCCTGACCGCGGTGATCGAGCGGGAGGGTCCCGAGCGCGCCCACTTCCTGCTTGAACAACTGCTCGAAGAAGCCCGCCAGAACAGCATCGACATGCCGTTCTCGGCCAACACCGGCTACGTGAACACCCTGGAGCCGGCCGAAGAAGCGCGCTGCCCGGGCAACATCGAGATCGAGGAGCGCCTGCGCGCCTACATGCGCTGGAACGCCATGGCCATGGTGGTCAAGGCCAACCGCCACAACCCCGATGACGGCGGTGACCTGGGCGGCCACATCGGTTCGTTCGCGTCGCTGGCCCACATGTTCGGCGCCGGCTTCAACCACTTCTGGCACGCCGAGTCCGAGAACCACGGCGGCGACTGCCTGTACATCCAGGGCCACGTGTCGCCCGGTGTGTACGCCCGCGCCTATCTGGAAGGCCGCCTGACCGAAGAGCAGCTACTGCACTTCCGGCAGGAAGTGGACGGCAAGGGCCTGTCGAGCTACCCGCACCCCAAGCTGATGCCCGAGTTCTGGCAGTTTCCTACCGTTTCCATGGGCCTGGGTCCGCTGATGGCGATCTACCAGGCGCGCTTCCTGAAGTACCTGCACGCCCGCGGCATCGCCAACACCGAGAACCGCAAGGTCTGGGTGTTCTGCGGCGACGGTGAAATGGACGAGGTGGAGTCGCTGGGTGCCATCAGCCTGGCGGCGCGCGAAAACCTGGACAACCTGATCTTCGTGGTGAACTGCAACCTGCAGCGCCTGGACGGCCCGGTGCGCGGCAACGGAAAGATCATCCAGGAACTCGAAGGCGAGTTCCGCGGCTCCGGCTGGAACGTGATCAAGCTGCTGTGGGGCTCCAACTGGGACCCGCTGCTGGCGCGTGACAAGGACGGCGCCCTGCGCAAGATCATGATGGAGACGCTGGACGGCGATTACCAGGCTTTCAAGGCCAACGACGGTGCCTATGTGCGCAAGCATTTCTTCGGCCGCGACCCCAAGGCGCTGGAGCTGGTGGCGCACATGACCGATGACGAGATCTGGGCCCTGCGCCGGGGTGGTCATGATCCGCAGAAGGTGTATGCGGCCTACCACAAGGCGGTCAACCACAAGGGTCAGCCGACGGTGCTGCTGATCAAGACGGTCAAGGGCTTTGGCATGGGCAAGGCCGGTGAAGGCAAGAACACCGTCCACCAAACCAAAAAGCTCACAGACGAAGACATCAAGATCTTCCGCGACCGCTTCAATATCCCGATTCCGGACAGCGAGCTGCCCAAGATCCCCTTCTACAAGCCGGCCGACGACACGCCGGAAATGCAATACCTGCACGAGCGTCGCAAGGCCCTGGGCGGCTACCTGCCCAAGCGCCGCACCAAGGCCGATGAAAGCTTCACCGTGCCTTCGCTGGAGACCTTCAAAGCGGTGCTGGAGCCGACCGCCGAGGGTCGTGAAATTTCCACGACCCAGGCCTATGTGCGCTTCCTGACGCAGCTGCTGCGCGACCAGGCCCTGGGACCGCGCGTGGTGCCCATCCTGGTGGACGAGGCCCGCACCTTCGGCATGGAGGGCCTGTTCCGCCAGGTCGGTATCTACAACCCGGCAGGGCAGCAGTACACCCCGGTCGACAAGGACCAGGTGATGTACTACAAAGAGGACAAGGCCGGCCAGATCCTGCAGGAAGGCATCAACGAAGCCGGCGGCATGAGCAGCTGGATTGCGGCGGCTACTTCGTACAGCACCAGCAACCGCATCATGGTGCCGTTCTACGTGTACTACTCGATGTTCGGTTTCCAGCGCATCGGTGACCTGGCCTGGGCGGCCGG
>SBFU01000236.1 GCA_006227785.1 Burkholderiales bacterium | reverse complement strand
TTGGGGCCGATCACCGCGTGGATGCGGTCCCGGAACAGGTCCACCGAGACGTCGTTGACGGCGGCGAGGCCGCCAAAGCGTTTGGTCAGGTGCTGGGCCGACAGCAGCAGGTCGCTCATGGCTTGCTCCCCTTGTTGCGCCCGAACAGCTTGTCACTCAGGCCCAGCAGCCCGCGGGGCGCCACGATCACCACCAGCACGATGAAGCCCCCCATCAGAAGCTGCCAGTGCTTGGTCAGGTCCTTGAAGAAGTGCATCACATATTCGAAGGCGAAGGCGCCCACGATGGCGCCGGCAAAGTTGCCCATGCCCCCCAGGATCACCATCATGATGGCGTGGGCACTCATGTGAAAGCCCATCAGTTCGGGGTTCACGAAGCCGGTCTGGGCCGCCCACAGGTAGCCCGCCACGCCCGCCAGCGTGCCGGCCAGGGTGAAGGCCGCCAGCTTGTAGCCGAACGTGCCGTAGCCCACCGCCCGCATCCGGTGTTCATTGACGCGGATGCCCGAGAGCGCGCGGCCGAACGGCGAAAACAGCAGGCGGCGCAACAGCAGGTACACCCCGATCAGGGCGGCCAGCGTGAAGTAGTAGAAGTGGGTGCGGTTTTCCAGGTCGATGCCGATGGCGCTGGCATCCGGGCGGAAGTAGACGTAGATGCCGTCAGACCCGCCCAGCGACTTGTTGTCGAAGAACAGGAAATAGATCATCTGTGCAAACGCCATCGTGACCATGATGAAGTAGATGCCGTGGGTGCGGACCACGAAGAAGCCGATCACCAGGGCCGCAAGACCTGCCGCCCCAGCGGCCAGGGGCAGGCTCCACCACAGTGCGACCGGGTTGTCTGCGGGCGTCAGAAACGCCAGTGCGTAACCCGCCAGTCCGAAGTAGGCGGCGTGACCAAGCGAAACCAGTCCGGTGACGCCTTGCAGCAGGTCCAGGCTCATGGCGAAGATCGCCAGAATCATCATCTGCGTGATCATTTGCAGATAGAAATCGCGGCCGTCGATCGGCACGAAGGGGAATGCGGCCAATGCCAGCGCGCCCACGCCCAGAAGGATCTGAACACCGCGTGGCAGTTTCTCAAGGGTGGCTTTGGGGGAACTCATCGCGGCAACGTCACTGTTTGAACAGGCCTTCGGGTTTGTAGAGCAGCACCAGCGCCATCAGCATGTAGACGGCCATACCGGCCAGCTGTGGCACCAACACCTTGCCGAACGTGTCGACCAGGCCCACCAGAAGCGCGGCCACCAGTGCCCCCCTGACAGAGCCGATGCCGCCAATCACCACCACCACAAAACACATGATCAGCACCGAGCTGCCCATGCCCGGGTAGACGCTGGCAATCGGCGATGCGATCATTCCGGCGATGGCGGCCAGCCCGACACCCAGGGCGAACACCACACCGTGTATGAGACGGATGTTGATGCCCAGCGCCTCGCTCATCTCCCGGTTGAAGGCGCCGGCGCGAATCTTCATCCCCAGACGCGTCTTGCTGATCAGCAGGTACAGGCCGATGGCCAGCGCAATGCAGATGCCCGACATCACAAGGCGGTAGACCGGATAGGACAGGGTGTCGGTCAGCGGAATCGACCAGTTCAAGACCTCGGGGACCTGCACCGCGTGCACATCGTCACCCCACAGAATGGAGCGCAATTCTTCGAAGATGTAGATCAGTCCAAACGTCAGTAGAACCTGATCCAGGTGATCCCGGTGGTAGAAAAAGCGGAACAGCCCCCATTCCAGCAGCCAGCCCAAGATCACCGCAAGTGTGGTGCCCACCACGATCGCCAGGACGAGGCTGTCGAACTGGGCGGTGAAAAACCAGGCCATGTAGGCCCCCAGCATGTAGAAACTGCCATGGGCCAGATTGACCACCCCCATGATGCCGAAAATCAGCGTCAGGCCGGCAGCCAGCATGAAAAGCAGCAGGCCGTACTGGATGCTGTTGAGGAGCTGGATCAGGAAGTTGGCGAAATCCATGGGGAGGGTGCGTGTGGGCGCAGGCAAGACCGGACTCCCTCAAGGGGAGTCCGGCAGATCGGACACGACGTCGGTCGGAATCAGGCCATGCGGCAGCCGGTGCCCGGATCGGTGACCGCCTTGGCCGCGATACCGATCACCTTGTTCTCGCGGTTCTCGACCTGGCGCAGGTACATGTCCTGGATCGGGTTGTGCGAGGGGCTCATCTTCCATTTGCCGCGCGGGCTGTCGATCTCGGCGCCCCGCATCGCGGCGTACAGGGACTGCTTGTTGCCGAAGTCACCCCGAACGGCGTTGGCGCCCTGAACCAGCAGCAGACCGGTGTCATAGCCCTGCACGGCGTACACGTCGGGCTGCATCTTGAAGGTCTTGGCGTAATCCAGGCGGAACTGCTTGTTGCGCGCCGTGTCCAGCGAGTCGCTGTAGTGCATGGTGGTCAGCACGCCGTTGGCCGCGTCGCCAGCGGCCTGGAGCACACCCTCGGTCAGGAAGCCCGAACCGTAGAGCTGGATGCTGCGGGACAGGCCCGCGGCATGGTAGTCGCGCAGGAACTTGGCAGCACCACCACCGGCAAAGAAGCAGGCCACGGCGTCCGGCTTGAGCGAAGCGATTTCGGTCAGCAGCGCCTGGAACTCGACGTTGGGGAAGGGCAGGCCCAGCTTCTTGATGATCTGGCCACCGGCCTCGGTGTAGCTCTTCTCGAAACCCTCGAATGCCTCATCGCCGGCGGCGTAGTTCCAGGTGATCCAGACGGCTTTCTTGTGTCCGCGCTCCACCATGGGCTTGCCCAGTGCCATCGTGGGCTGGCTGTTCGAGAAGGAAGTCCGAAACACGTTGGGCGCGCATTGCTGTCGCGTGGCCACGTGCACGCCCGCGTTCGGAATCAGGTTGAGCACACCGCTTTCACGCGCCACCCGGTGGATGCCCATTTGAACGCCGGAATGCACCGTACCCACCAGCACATCGACCTTGTCACGCTGGACCAGGCGGGTCGCGTTCTCGATGCCTTTGGCGGGGTTGGACTCGTCGTCCACCTTGAAGAACTCGATCTCTCTGCCGCCGAGTTTGCCGCCCTGTTCGTTGAGGGCCATGCGAAAGCCGTTCTCGATGGCCACACCCAGCTGTGCAAACGTGCCGGTGTAGGGCAGCATGAAACCGACGCGCAGCTTGTCGGATTGGGCCCGGACGATTTGCGGCAGGAGCAATCCGGTGGAAGCGGCCCCGATCACGGCGGCACTGCGGGTGAGGACAAGTCGGCGGGTGGTCATGGTGGGTCTCCTGAAGGTGTTGGTAACCTGGTCAATGTAGGGCGCATCGCCTGCATTTGACGATACAGACTTACCCGTACTTGAAATATGAACTATTCAAGAATGAACCATCATCCGGGTGCGACAGGGCGACCGAAGGATGGATGAATTGCTCTATAGTGCATTCTTAAAGGTGCACTATATTGCATATTTGTGGGCGTCAACACGGTATTAACCCTGCCATGCGTATCGCTTGGCGGGTTGGGTCAGGGAGGG
>SBFU01000129.1 GCA_006227785.1 Burkholderiales bacterium | reverse complement strand
GCTGTTCATGCGCGTCACCGAACCGAGCACACGCTGGATCAGCTCATCGTCCTCTGCCGTGGTCTTGCCGGCGAGCTGCTCCTGCAGCACGTGCATGAAACCGTCGATCGAACGCAGTGGTGACTTGAGGTCGTGCGAAACCGAATACGAGAAAGTTTCCAGTTCATTGTTGAGGTATTGCAACTGCTCCGTGCGCGCCTGCACCCGCTGTTCCAGCGTGGCCTGAAGCCTGCGGATTTCCCGGTCGCGTTGCAGGCGCACCAGCTCCGCATTGCAACGGCTGGCAAAGATCTGGAGCAGGGCCCGCGCTTCCTCCCCGGGGTCGACCAGATGGTCCCAGATCACGGCCAGCAGACCGATGACCGTGCCGTCGGCGTCGCGCAGCGCCAGGCCGGCCATCGAGCCGACCTGGTCCGGATCGAAGGGGGGGGTGCTCTGCAGCAACTGGCTGCTGTGCAGGTCCAGAAGGACCAGGTCGTCGCTGCCGAGCAGACGACTGTAGGTGGTGTGGGCAAGTGGCAGGGAACGGTTGGGCTGCAGCTGACCGTCGCACAGCAGAGCCAAGGTGTCGACATCCTGTGGACCTGTCAGCTCGGCCACCACCACCCCCTGGGCGCCCGAGGCGATGGCCAGGTGCTCGGCCAGTGACAGGAAGAAGGCCTCACCGGTGTGCAAGGACACGCCTTCGGCGAGATTGATCAGGGTTTGTTGCCGGCGTTTCTCTTCGGCCACATTCAGCGTGAATGACAGGGCAGAGCGTTCGCCTGCAATGTCGATCAGTTCGGCCCAGATCCTGACCGGCACCACATCACCGCGTTTGCCGCGCATGCGGGCGTCGTACCCCTGCAGCCGACCGTCCCGTTGCAGCGTCGTCACATAGTCGTTGCGGTCCTGCTCGCTCAGCCACACACCCACGTCCAGCGAGGTGTGGCCCCGCAGGTCGTCCTGTGACCAACCGATCACGCGCTCGTTGGCCGCGTTGGCCTCAATGAACAGGCCGTCCGACAGGCGGGTGATGGTCATGCCCAGCGGGCTGAAGTGGAAGGCCTTGGAGAAGCGTTCCTCCGACAGTTTCAACTCTCGCCTGGACTTTTCCTCCGCGCTCACGTCCAGGGCCATGATCATCAGCAGCCTTTCCCGGTCCTGGTTCACCACATTGGCGAAGACGACCGCATCAATCACCGATCCGTCCCGTTTGCGCAGGCTGGCCCGCAGGTTGCTTACCCGACCCTGTGCCTTGAGCATGGCCCGGAAGGCCAGGTGTTCCGACGGGTTGTCCCAGAACTGCGGCGGTTCATGCCCCAGCAGCTCCTCCGGCGGGTAGTCCAGCAGCTTCTTGAGTGCCAGGTTGGCGTTGATCACGAGTCGGGTGTCCAGGTTGAGCACCAGCGTGGCCGCCGGGTTGTTTTCGAACAGGGACAGAAAACGCTCCTGACTGGCCCGCATGTCCCGCTCGGCCGACACGGCCAGATCGTAGGCCCCTTTCTGATCGCGGAATGCCTCCAGCAGCCGAAAGCGGGTGTACAGCTGGCTGACCAGGGTGGTCAGAAAACAGGTGGCCTGCAGGATCCAGACGGCCAGTCCTACAGCCGGCAATTGGCCTGTCAGCCAGCCCGCCTGTTCCATCAGGTTGATGGCGCCCAGCGCGCCAAGGCTGACCAGGGCGACCACCAGCGTGGCCATGCGCGGCAGGAAGCTGCCGGCCAGCACCAGGGTGCCCAACATCGCCAGGCTGCCACCGCTGCGCACTGTGCCCTGCGACAGAATCGCGCCCACCGAGGCCGACCACAGGGCCACGATCAGCAGGTAGGCCACCCAGCGCCGGTGACGCGATCGGTACAGTGGCCACAGCAGCCACAGGGTCACCGACAGCGCCAGCGCCACCTGGGCGGTGGCGCTCAGACCTTCGCGCAAGAAAATGCCGACCGTGGTCAGCGAGGTCGCCACACTGGCCGTCAGAAGCACCATGGTCAGGGCCTGGTCTTCGTACTGTTCCACCGCGACCGAGGTGGGCAGCGGTTCGTTCAGGGTGGAGGACATGCGTTCGCTCATGTTCTGCTCCCTGTGTCCGCCTGGGCAGCTGGCTCCGCCTGGCTCTTGGCGGTCGCCCCAGACTGGCCGAGCAGGCTGGCCGGTCCGAAGCTGAACCGGAACTCGGCCCCTTCGTCCGGACGGCCCCAGGCGCTGATGGACCCTCCGTGCCGGTCGATGATGCGCCGCACGGTGGCCAGGCCGATGCCGGTGCCTTCAAACTCGCTGGGCATGTGCAGTCGCTGGAACGGCTTGAACAGCTTGTCGGCGTAAGCCATGTTGAAACCGACACCGTTGTCCTTCAGAAGCAGGGTGTCGGCGCCGCACACGCCGAACTCGATGACGGTCAGATCGCGTGCCCGGCTGTATTTCAGCGCGTTGCCCAGCAGGTTTTCCAGAACGATCCGGGTCAGCCTCGGATCGCAGGACACCCGCAGATCAGGGCTTATCCGTCGCTCGATGCGGCGTTCGGGGTGCCGCTCCATGTCTGCATCCAGAATGTCGTGCGCCAGCGCCGACAGGTCCACCGTCTGTCGCTCCAGGGTTCCCTGGCTCACCCGTGCGAGCCCCAGCAAGTCGCTGATCAAGGTCGACATCCTGGCGGTCGCGCCCACAATGCGCTGCATCATGGCGGCTTCATCCGGACGCAGGCGATCGTCCAGCTGTTCCATCAACAGGTTGGCGAAGCCGTCAATGGAGCGCAGCGGGGACTTCAGGTCATGCGAGACCGAGTAGGCGAACGAATCCAGCTCGGCATTCAGCTTGGCAAGGTCAGCCGTCCGCTTCTGAACGCGCTGCTCCAGGGTTTCGTTGAGCGCCCGGATTTCGCGCTCTCCATGCAGCCGCAGCAGTTCTGCATTGGCCCGGCCGGAGAAAATGGACATCATGGCCCAGGTGTCCGCGTGCAGCTCGATGGACCGCTTCCAGAGCGCATTGATCACGCCAATCGGTCGACCGTCGGCATTGTGCAGGCGCTGGCCGACGTAGGCCTTGAAGCCGCCATCCACCAGGGGCGCGTGACTGGCAAACTGGCGATCCAGGCGGTCGCTGAAGACACTCAGTTCTTGCTGCTGAAGTGTGACGCCGCAGGGTGTGCCGGTGGGGTGGTAGCGGTAGTTTCTCGCCGCTTTCCCGTCCAGCCACACCGCCAGGGTGCGCATGCTGCCATCGGGCAACAGCTCCGAAATGGAGGTCATGTCCGCGTCCATCACCTCGGCCATGTGCATGGTCAGCGACTGGAAAAAGTCATCGGCCGATCGACCCGACATGCCGCGGGCCATCTCGATCAGTTGCCGTTCGCGGCGCTTTTCGTCGGTGATGTCAATCGTGCAGGACAGGATGCAGGGCTCGTTGTCCACCTCGATCAGTTCGGCCCACAGTCGGGTCTGGCGCAGGCTGCCGTCCTTGTGCCGCATGACGGTGTCGTAGGCGTGCAGCCGGCCCTCGTGCATCAGGAGTTCAACAAAGGCTGCGCGG
>SBFU01000260.1 GCA_006227785.1 Burkholderiales bacterium | reverse complement strand
TCACCATGACAGCGACCATGGGCACGGCCGGCGCAGTCACAGATGCCGACATTCTCAACGACGCCAAGACCACTCACGACGTCGTCTCCTACGGCCTCGGCCCGCACGCTCAGCGCTACAGTCCGCTGGACAAAATCAATACATCCACCGTCAAACGTCTGGTGCCCATGTGGTCCTATTCGTTCGGCGGCGAAAAGCAGCGCGGGCAGGAGTCGCAGCCGCTGATCCACGACGGCAAGATGTTCGTCACGGCGTCCTACTCGCGCATCTACGCGCTCGATGCCAAGACCGGCAAGAAACTCTGGAAGTACGAGCACCGCCTGCCCGAGGGCATCATGCCCTGCTGCGACGTGATCAACCGTGGCGCCGCCTTGTACGACAACCTGGTGATCTTCGGCACGCTGGACGCCCAGCTGGTGGCCCTGGACCAGGAAACCGGACGGGTGGTCTGGCGCGAGCGCATCGACGAGTACAGCGCGGGCTACAGCTACACCGCTGCGCCGTTGATCGCCGAGGGCCTGCTGATGACCGGTGTGTCCGGCGGTGAGTTCGGTGTCATCGGGCGCGTCGAGGCACGGGATCCCAAGACCGGCAAGATGGTCTGGGTGCGTCCGGTGGTTGAAGGCCACATGGGCTTCAAGGACGGCAAGGAAAACGGTGTCACCGGCACGACCAACGCCAGCTGGCCGGGTGAAATGTGGAAGACCGGCGGCGCAGCCACCTGGATGGGGGGCAGCTATGACGCCAAGACCGGTCTGGCCTACTTCGGCACCGGCAACCCGGGTCCATGGAACAGCCACCTGCGCAAGGGCGACAACCTGTACTCGTCCTCGACCGTGGCGATCGATCCGAAGACCGGCAAGATCGTGTGGCATTACCAGGGCACGCCCAACGACGGCTGGGACTTTGACGGCACGAACGAGTTCGTCACCTTCGACATGGGTGGCAAGCGCATGGGTGCCAAGGCCGACCGCAACGGCTTCTTCTACGTGCTCGACGCGGCCAGTGGCAAGCTGGAGAACGCCTTCCCGTTCGTGACCAAGACCACCTGGGCCACGGGCATCGACCTCAAGACGGGACGGCCGAACTTCGTTCCCGAGAACCGCCCGGGCGATCCGTCGGGTGAAGGCGGCGACGGCAACAAGGGCAAGAGCGTGTTCGCGGCGCCCGCCTTCCTGGGCGGCAAGAACCAGATGCCGATGGCCTTCAGTCCCAAGACCGGCCTGTTCTATGTGCCGGCCAACGAGTGGGGCATGGAGATCTGGAACGAGCCGGTCACCTACAAGAAAGGTGCTGCTTACCTGGGCGCTGGCTTCACCATCAAGCCCCTGTACGACGACTACATTGGTTCGCTGCGGGCCATCAACCCCAAGACCGGCAAGATCGAGTGGGAAGTCAAGAACGAGGCGCCGCTGTGGGGCGGTGTGCTCAGCGCGGGCGACCTGGTCTTCTGGGGCACACCTGAGGGCTACCTCAAGGCGGCCGATGCCAAGACCGGCAAGATCGTCTGGCAATTCCAGACCGGTTCGGGCATCGTGGCCCCGCCGGTGACCTGGATGCAGGACGGCGAGCAATACGTCAGCGTGGTCTCCGGGTGGGGTGGTGCGGTTCCGCTGTGGGGCGGTGAAGTGGCCAAGAAGGTCAACTTCCTCGAACAGGGCGGCTCTGTCTGGACCTTCAAGCTGCTGAAGTAATCCCCTCTCGCGCCGCCGTGCGGCGTCCCCCTGCAAAGGGGCCACACCCGAGGTCTGGCGAAGCCGGCCCCTCGGTGTGGGCTGGATGGGGCTCCTGGCGCACGCCGTTGCGTTCGGGTCCCCATCCATTTTTTTGTCTGTCGTTTTCTGGTTGTTGATCATGCGTGCATTCGTCTCTTCTTCCGTCCTGCTGCTGTCGTCTGTGGGGCTGGGCTCCGCAGTCCATGCCGCCGATGTGGCCACTGCTGTGGAACTGGCCAAGTCGTCCGGCTGCTACACCTGCCATGCCAATGCGGAAAAGGTGGTGGGTCCCGCGTTTGCAGACATCGCCGCCAAGTACGCCGGCGACAAAGGCGCAGCAGCGTCATTGGCCCAGTCGATCCAGAACGGTTCGCGCGGCAAGTGGGGGCGTGTGCCCATGCCGCCGCACCCGAGCCTGGCCGCACCCGACCTCAAGACGCTGTCCGAATGGGTGCTCACCGTCAAGCCCTGATCACGCTGACCGCGGCGCTCGCGCTGGGCGCCGCTGTGGCCCAGCCGCGCCTGCCCGAAGGTGAGAAGTCGATCACGCTGGTAACGCGAGATGGCCAGCGCACCAGGATTGGTGCGGTCATTTTTGAACCTGCCGACCCGGGGCGCGCATCGTTCCGGATCAGCATGGACCACGCGGTGCTGAAGGACCACTTCCTGTCCATGCGCGAGTTCAAGTGCCTGCCGGCCGCACAGGAGATCAGCTGCTTCGTGCCCTATCCGTATCCGCACCCGGGTACCGTCAGCGCCACGGATTTTTCCTGGCTGGAGCACAACCTGCTGTTTTTCTTCAAGCAGCCGGCCGACTTCGGTGCCAAGTTGTGGAACGGCATGATCTTCACCTTCAAGCTCACGCCGTCGGGGCTGGTCGGCACGCCGCAGGCCGTGGACCTCAACCGCATCGGCGCGCCGCCGGAGCGGCCGGACGAGCCGCCGTTTGGCCGGTTCGACCGCGACGATTTCTCCCCCGGGTCGCGCTGGGTTCAGGAGCTGCGCATCGAGTGAAGCGAGGCGCTCAGCGCGTCAGCTCTGCCGTCAGCATGCCGCCGGTCATGAAACCGGCGGGCACCCGCTCCTCACGCTCCAGCTTGACCAGGCCCTCGCCCTGGCAGAACCACTCGCGATGCTGCAGGGGCACATCGGTGAAGCCGTGCACCGGGTCGGTGTAGAGGTTCAGCCGCGCCAGCCCCACCACGCGCAGACAGGGTTTGAGCTGGCGGCCATCGGCCAGCGTCACGGTCTCATCCACCGCCTCGATGCGCCAGGTCATTTGCGCCCGGTGCGTGTATTTGAGGTCGCGCGGGTGTTCGTTCTTGCGCTGCAGCAGATACGGCACGGTGGTCGTGGTCCATTCGGTGCCCACCTGATATGGCGCCTTGAGCACCCAGACCGGCTCTTCGTCGGCTGTGGGCTGGTCGTCGATGTCGGCGCGCACGGCGACGCGGCGCACGCCCAGTTCGTCTGCCTTGAGGTAGTAGCTGACCCCGGCCGAATGGTGGCGCACCGCCACCGCCTGGTCCTGGAACACCGAAGGCGCCGTGACACGCAGAGTCCATTCTTCAGGCTCGCGCGGCTCGTCCATCTGGTAGCTCACCAACAGCCGCTGTTCATGGCCGGCACGCAGCGGAAACCACTCATTGCCCATGTCGTGATCGGCGCAGCCAGCCAACAGGGCGATGGTCAACATGATGGCGGAAAGGGTGCCGTGCAGCACCCGCCGTGGAACCGGCTCAGCCGGGCCACAGGCGGGGTCCCCCTCCCCGCAGGAGGGGGGGGAAGACGCGAAGCGGCGCAGGGGGGGGAGCATCATTTCCCCGGCAGCTGTGCGCGTGGCACGTCGCTGAGCTTGATCCGCACCTGGTCGTTGCCGGCAGGACGCAGCCAGGGCAGACCGCGTGCGCCACGCACTGGCTCCACCGTGCCCATCTGGCTGTTGCCGTCGCGTGCCTTCTTCAGACCATCGACCAGAATTCCCTGCAGGTCCTTCTGGTAGGGCAGGCGGAAGGCGCGCGGCATCTCGACCGGCTGGTTGTCTTTCATGGGGTGCACCCAGATGTGGATGGCCCCTGGATGGTTGCGACCCGGGCTGGGTTCGTCAAACACCGCCGAGAGCAACAGGAAACGCTCGGGCAGGCGGTCTTCCGAAGGCCAGCCCGATACCGCCATCAGCGTCTGATGGCTGAGCACATAGAAGCCGCTGACCGTCAGCACCAGTGCGGATTTGAGCAGCCAGTGCCAGCGTGTGGCCAGGCACAGCACCAGCAGCAAGGCAGCCAGCAGGGCATAGACCAGCGACAGCCAGAGCAACTCGGAGGAGACGGCAGGGATCATGGTTCGGCTTCAGAGCCCGGCCCGCTGCACGATGGTGCGGGGTCGGGTGTTGAGGTCGGTGACCCGACCGATATCGTCAATGGAGAAGCGCACCAGGGTGCGTTCGTCACCGGGGCTGGGCAGTTGCTGGGTGCCGGTGAACACGATCTCGGCCTGCGGGTTGACCTTGATGACCGTCACGGACACGTCCACTGGCTGCTGGTTGTTGCTCTCGTAGTAGTGGGCATTGACCACGTACTCCCCGGGCACCAGGCCTCTGAGCGTGACGATTTCCTGCCGCACGGCGCTCTCGATGATGCGCCCGTCCACCAGAACCGTGTTGTTCTTCGCGCCCCGGTCGTCACGATCCAGGTGCAGCATGCCGGCATCGCGCTGGCGGAACCACAGCAGCTTGCCCGCCGGGTCCAGCACCCAGGCATCGACATCGTTGGGGTTACCGTCCGGCCAGGAAACGGTGATCATGAACTCCGCCTTGGCGGGAACGTCGCCGGCCTTGCGGGCCTGCGGATTGAAGGCGATCAGCGCGACCACGAAACACAGCACGAAGGCGATCAACATGTTGAACAACATGTCGTAGAACGGGTCCGTCTCGGTGTCACGAACCGTCCGGCCGATCGCCATGCGGCAACTCCGTTTCAGCCATGGGGGTGCTCAGGCCGGCGGCCAGTGCGTCTGCCACCAGCACATCGGCAAAACGGTCCAGGCGCATCAGCTGCAGTCCCAGCAGGATGTTGCCGGTCAGGCCGGTGACGGTGGTGAGCAAGGCGATCCCCAGGCCACCGGTGAGGTCCCGCAGCAACCGGCTCGACTGGCTGGGGTCGAAACTCTCGACCTGACCCAGTTGCAGTGCCAGGATGGAAAAGCCGATCACCTTGCCCAGCAGTCCGAGCTTGAGCTGGATGCCGTTGAGCCACCAGGCCATTTCGTGGGGTCCATGGGCGCGTTCACCCAGCAGTTGCACGGCGATGTCGGCGGGCTGTCCCGGACGGCCGGCGTGCTGCAGGAATTCGCCGGCCCAGCCGGCACCGGCGGACAGTCCTTCCTCGCGCAGCTTGTCCAGTTGCTGGCGTTGCTGGCCCAGCACCCAGGCGCGCCGGCCAGCCCACAGCGAACAACCCACAAAAAGCGCCACGATCACCAGGGTCAGGCGGGTCGGGTCGGCCTGCACCAGCCGGTGCCAGGCGCCCGCCACCCACAGCAGGTAGGCGCCGAAGACCAGCACGCCCATGTAGGCGAGCCAGAGCAGAAACAGCCCCCGGTCGGCCTGTTCAAGGCGCGTGGGTGCCCGCCGCACACCGGGCACGTGCCTGACCACCGCTGCGCCCAGCATCTGCCGGTGGGAATGGACCAGTGGGCTTGTCGTGCTCACGGCGTGACCTGAGGGTGCAACAGTCTGGACTCGTCGTCGCTGCGGAAGACGATGGGGACGACACGGCCCAGCGGCGCCTGCTGCACCAGCCGAACCACCTGTTCATGGTGCGGTGATTTGCTGCACACCGGGTCGGCCTGGGTGGGATCACCGGTGATCAGGAAGGCCTGGCAGCGGCAGCCGCCGAAGTCCTTGTGGCGGTCGTCGCAGTCGCGGCAGGGGGGCTTCATCCAGGCATCGCCCCTGAAGGCATTGAAGGCCTGGCTGCGCTGCCAGATGTCGGCCAGCGGGGTGGTGGTGACGTTGGGCAGGGACAGTCCCGGCAGGTCGCGGGCGTTGTGACAGGGCATGGCCATGCCATCTGGCGCCACCGACAGGAACACCGATCCCCAGCCGTTCATGCAGGCCTTGGGCCGTTCCTCGAAATAGTCGGGCACGACGAACAGGACGCGGCAGCGGTGACCGCCGACCTGTGCTTCCTGCTCGGCGCGAAAGGCCTTGACTTCGGCTTCGGCCTTTTCCAGTTCCTCGCGGGTGGGCATCAGGTGATCGCGGTTGATCCAGGCCCAGCCGTAATACTGGGTGTTGGCCAGCTCCAGGTACTCGGCCTCCAGGGCCACCGCCATGTCGATGATCTTGCGCACGTGGGGCAGGTTGTGCCGGTGCAGAACGCAGTTCATGACCATGGGCCAGTCGTGGGCCTTGATCAGCCGGGCCACCTTCTGCTTGAGGTCGAAGGTCCGGGTGTGGCTGAGGAAATCGTTGAGCTCGCGGGTCGAGTCCTGAAAGGACAGCTGCACATGGTCCAGGCCCGCGTCCTTGAGCCGCTGGGCTCGTGCGGGCGTGAGGCCGACACCGGAAGTGATCAGGTTGGTGTAGTAGCCCAGGCGGTGCGCCTCCTGGACCAGCTCCTCCAGATCGTCACGCAGCAAGGGTTCGCCGCCCGAAAAGCCCAGCTGGGCCGCGCCGAGTGCGCGCGCCTGTTGCATCACATCCACCCATTGTGCTGTCGTCAACTCATCGCGCAGCCGTGCATGCTGCGTGGGGTTGTAGCAGAACACGCAGTGCAGCGGACAGCGGTAGGTCAGCTCCGCCAGCAGCCACAGCGGCGGACCGGGCTCAATCGATCCAGCCACGGCGCTGGCCCTCCTCCAGAAGGGCTTGCACCTCAGGGGTGATGCCGGCGACACCAAAGGCCGTTTCGAGCTCGGTCACGATCGCCTCAAGGCTGCGCTCGCCGTTGCACCGTTGCAGGATCTCGGCGGCACTCTGGTTGAGCTGCACCATGCCCTCCGGGTAGAGCAGGACCCATCGTTGCTGGGCCTCTTCGTACTGCAGCCGGAAGCGGCGCGAGAGACGGGGGTGTGGGGGCAATGTGCTCATGCGCAACGCTCTGGTTTCACTGGGCCGCCCGCTCGATGGCGTCCAGCATGGTCCAGAGGATGTCCAGCTTGAACTGCAGAATGTCCAGCGCGTGGTGCTGGGCGGCCCGGGTGGTGAAGTGGTCGAGCGTGACCTGCAGACCATGTTCGACGTCGCGGCTGGCCAGGGGAATGCGGCTGCGAAAGTAGGTCAGACCCTCGGTCTCGATCCACGGGTAGTGGGTGGGCCATGTCGCCAGCCGGTCCTTGTGGATCTGGGGTGCGAACATTTCCGTCAACGACGAACAGACCGCCTCCTGCCAGGGCGCGCGCGCGGCAAAGTTCACATAGGCGTCGCAGGCAAAGCGCACACCGGGCACCACACCTTGCAGGGACCAGAGTTCTTCGCGGGGTATGCCGACCGCCTCGCCCAGCCGCGTCCACGCCTCGATGCCTCCGGCCGCCGACCCCTGGTGGTCACCGTGACCATCATGGTCCAGGATGCGGTCAATCCACTTGCGCCGGTGCTCACGGTCCGGCATGTTGGCCAGGATGGCCGCGTCCTTTCGTGGGATGCAGATCTGGTAATAGAAACGGTTGGCCACCCAGCAGCGGATCTCGTCCGGCGTGCAGCCCCCGGCGTTCATGCGCACGTTGAACGGGTGGTGGATGTGGTAGGCGCGCCCCTTGTTGCGCAACTGTTCCTCGAATTCGGCAGGTGTCCAGGCGGGCAGATGATCGTCACTGCGCAAGGTCCGGGCGATGTCCACGTTCAGATCTCCAGTTCCATGCCGTCAAAGGCCACCTCGATGCCGTGTTGCACGAGCTGTTGCCGTTCGGGCGAATCTTCCACCAGCATCGGGTTGGTGTTGTTGATGTGGATGAGGATTTTTCGGGTCCTGGCCGGTAACCGGTCGAGCTGTTCGATCATGCCGCCGGGGCCGCTTTGCGGCAGATGGCCCATTTCCAGCGCGGTCTTGCCCGACAGCCCCAGACGCTGCATTTCGTCGTTGGTCCAGAACGTGCCATCGACCAGCACCACGTCGCAGGCCGCCATGAGGTCCAGCAACTCCGGTCCGATGGCAGCCAGGCCAGGGGCATAGAAAAGCTGGGCACCACTGGCCGGGTTGCGCGCCAGCAGCCCGATGTTGTCGCCCGGCCGGGGCCGGCCCCGGAAGGGCGAATAGGGAGGTGGCTGGGAGGCCAGCGACACCGTACGGACTTCCAGACCGGGCAGCTCGGGCAACGCCACCACACTGCCGTCGACGGGCAGCTCGCGCAGCTGGGTGCCGCAGTAGTGGGCGAGGATCCGGGTCAGCGGGAAGCCGTCGGAAATGTCCGACACCACTTCCGGCGTAGCCAGCAGGGGCAGCGGTGTGCCGCGCTCGCGCAGCATCAGCAGGCCGGTGACATGGTCGATCTGGGCGTCCATCAGCAGCACGGCGGCAATGCCGCTGTCGCGAACCCGACGGCCTGGCTGCAGCGCCGGCGTGTCCTTGATCTGTTGCAGGATGTCGGGCGATGCGTTGACCAGCAGCCAGTCGGTGCCATCCTGGCTGAGCGCGATCGATGACTGGGTGCGGGCGCGCGCCCGCAGCGCGCCCCGCCGCAGGCCGTCGCAGTTGGGGCAGTTGCAGTTCCACTGTGGAAAGCCGCCCCCGGCTGACGAACCGAGTACGCGTATGCGCATGGCAATCAGGGCCTTGGTGACGAAAAACAGAAAGGGCGCACGGGCTTGGGGTCCGTGCGCCCGAAGTCCTCTCGCTGTGGATCAGCGATTGGCGATGTACATCGTGATTTCGAATCCGAAACGCAGGTCGGTGAAGGCGGGGGTGGTCCACTGCATGTAATGTCTCCAGATGTTGGCATGAATCGTGACTGACAGCCGATGACCCCAAGGTCCTGTTCGGCTGCCAGCCGGTTATGCAAAATCGATGCCATGAATGCCCTGTCACACCGATCCGATCCTGTCCGGACCGAAACCGCATGGCCGAATGCCCGGCGGACCACGGTGGCCGGGCACCGGCAGATCGCGTGGCGGTCGGTGGGGCCCGCAGGCGCGACGACCTGGCTGGTGCTGCACGGCGGCCCCGGCAGCGGTGCGCAGCCCGGCCTGGCCGACCCCTTTGCGGGAACGGTCCAACGCCTGGTGCTGCCCGACCAGCGCGGCTGCGGCGCCGGACGTCCCCGGGGTGGCCTGCATGGCAATCACACGGCGGCCCTGGTGAACGACCTGGAGCGACTGCGTTGTGAACTGGGCATACAGCGTTGGTCGATCCTGGCCGGTTCGTGGGGAACAGTGCTGGCCCTGGCCTATGCGGACCGCCATCCTCAGCAGGTGGAACGGCTGGTGATGCGGGGCGCTTTTGCCGTCAGCCGGCGAGAATGCGCCGGCGTGCTGGCGCCATCCGAGCAGGTGCGTCGACGGGCTGGAGCAGAGCCCCTCTGGCCCGCCCGATCTGCCGGCAGCACCTCGCTCATCCTGTGTCGGCTGCAACAGGTGCTTCAAAGTGGAACACCTGGTGTCACAGCGCGTCGCCTGCTGAGACACTGGCGCCGAACAGAGCAGGTGCTCGCCCTGAAAGGCATGGAGCGAAGCCTGCGCGAGTTCATGCGCCAGGGGGCATCGATTGAGGCCGCACGGGTGCGACGACAGATCGCACGGCTCAACCGCGGTCTGCGCCGTGACCGGGGCCATGCCCGGTCTCCAGGCGTCTCGCGTCAGGACCGGGCCTCCTGGCAGAAGTTCCGCATCCAGGCCCACTACCTGCGCCACCGCTGTTTCGTCCGGCCGGGGCAGCTCGACCGGGCGGTGCTGCACCTGGCCAGGCGTGGCGTTCACATGGACTGGGTTCATGGCCGCTTT
>SBFU01000432.1 GCA_006227785.1 Burkholderiales bacterium | reverse complement strand
ACCGAGCAGATCATCGCGCTGGAGGCTGGCTCCGAGCCGGACACCATGGTCCTGCGCGACGAGCTGGAGTCGCGCGCCGTGTTCGGTGCCGTGTTCTGTGCCCCGGCGACCAGCCGCAACCGCACCATGGTGAGGCTGACCCTGCACGCGGCACTGACCGCCGCCGAGCTGGATCACCTTGAGGCTGTCACCGCCGAGGTGGCGCAAAGGGTGCGACCGTGGACATGGCCCATCGCGCGCCGCGGACGCGGAAGTGCCGGGGATCAGTCGCCCTGAACGCGACGTTGCCGCTGATTTTCGAGGAAGTGGCGGTACGGATAGACCGGGCCAGGCAGCGCGCTGGCCGGCAGTGTGAAGTGGGCCCCCAGAAGGCGGCCTTCCCGGTCCACCGGAAAGGCCTTGCCCATCGGAACCTGGCCGGGTAGCGCGAGCTGCTGGTGCAGTTCGATCGCCGGCAACTCCCGGCCACTGATGATCTGTTCGCAGACCGATGGGCCAAGCCCGGCCGTGGCTGCCAGCTCGGCCAGCTCCTCCAGCCGATTGACCGGCTCCAGCTGCAACCAGTGGCAGCGCCCTTCGCCATCCATGGCCAGCAGACCAAACGGATCGGCCAGCACCACATGTTCGACCCAGTGGCGGTTGCTGTGCTCGCGCAGGGTGTCGCTCACCGACGGCATCTGCAGCCAGGCAAATTGGCCACTGTTGAGTGTTCCACGCCACTGGCCATTCAGGCGCGCATGGGCGGACTGGTGCAGGGTGTGCAGCTTGCTGATCAGCTGGGTGCTGATGTCGTCGGCGTGTTTGGGAATGTACTGATCGATCAGGCCACGGTTGAACGCGTCGATGGCCACCTGTTCATCGGCCTGTCCTGTCAGCAGCACCCGGGAGCCGGGCCAGTCGAGCAGGGTATTGAGCACCTGCAGACCATTGATGCCTGGCATGGCATAGTCGATCACGCAGGTCTTGATCAGCTGGTACCGCGAAGGGTTGTCCGCCCAGTAACGCAGCACCTGGGGGGCCATGAAGTGCCCCTGGCGCGCCCGGTCGATCATGACCAGCTGCAGCGCCGCGTCGGCCTCCCAGCGGGCCGGCTCATCGGCCATCCGCTCCAGAAACAGACCTGGTCGCGAGTACAGCTCCACCTGCCAGTGGGGCGGCATCACCATGCCAAGCATTTCCAGGTACTCCGGATCGTCGTCGACGAACACCGTGCTGCCGGACCGGTGAAAAAGCGGAAAAGTCGGGTTCATCGGAGACGCGTGGAGCCGGGTTCGCTGCGGGCCTGCACAAAGGGCGGCATCAGGGTGTGGGATACAGGGGCAGATCGATGATGAAGACCGTGCCGTGGTTGGGCTCGGACAGCAGCGAGATGTTGCCTCCGGCTGCATCGATCACATTCTTGCAGAAGGTCAGACCCAGGCCGCTGCCGGCCCCTGACTGCGTGGAAAAAAAGGGTTCGAATACCCGGGGCTGGTGCTCGTGGACAATGCCGACCCCCTCGTCGGTGACCGCGATGCGACCCCGGCCGCGGTGCACCCCGATGTCGATGCGCAGCGACCCGGGCGTGGGCACCGAGCTGGCAGCGGCGAGGGCGTGCAGCGCGTTCTTCAGCAGGTTGTTGACGGTCTGCGTGAACAATTGCTTTGAGCCCTTGAAACAGAAGTCCTGCTGGATGTGCACCTGCACACAGTCGCGCTCGCGACTGGACCGGTAAGGGTAGGTCGAGACGGCTGCGTGCACCAGCTCGGCGGCCTGTATGGGCGTGGCGTCCCGGGGAAGCCGCATCAGTTGCGCATTGGCGATCTGCGTGTCAATCTGACGGTGCATGGATTTGACCAGTCCCTGCAGCCGGCCCGCCAGTTCTTCCAGTCGACGCCGCTTGGACTCGGGCATGTCCTGCTGTCCCAGATTGCGCAGCACATCGGCCAGCAGGTTCAGCGTGGCCAGCGGTGTCCGCAGCTCGTGGGCCAGCACACCAATGGTGCTCAGTGTGTTGAGCAGCCGCGTGCGCCTCAGGTTGGCACTGGACGCGCCGAGCAGCAGTGCCGCAGACCAGGCAAAACCGAGCACCGCCAGGTGGTCGGCCGCTGTGGCCATGCGCAGCGTGGCCATGGGGTCGGGTTCGGCGGTCAGGTGGCTGATGCCCATCCCCAGCAGGAGGCCCAAACTGGCCAGGCGCCAGTCGGTCAAGTGGTAATAGATCACGATCATGCAGGCCATGGATCCGAGCCAGACCGCGTTACCATGGTTCATCCAGTACATCCAGGAAAAGAACAGCGGCAATTGCACCCAGGCCACCAGAGAGAACACCCAAATCGTGGTGCGTGCATGCAGATCGCGCGTGACGGCGGGCAGCAGAAGCAGCAGGCCGCTGCACGCGATCACGATGCGCAGCCACACGTTCTCGTAGGGTTGTGGCAGGTAGTGGCCCCAGAACCACGCAAAGAACAGGTGGCCCACGAAGGTGAACACCCCCAGCCATTGAAGCCGGGTGCGCGAGGGATGGAGGATCACCTCGGCGGGGGTGTGCACCACTTCGTCCATCAGCCAGCGTGCCAGCCGTCGGCGGGCGCTGTTGAGCCACAGCCGGTCTAGGCGCATGGTTGGCTTTGCTGGGTCATGGGTGACGGTCTCCGACGGTCGGCCGAGGTCAGTTGACGCCTTGGCGCAGGCTGTCCATTAATAACAACTTATCATTCTCTCCTCAATCCCCTCTGCCTGCCATGACCCTGCCTGTCAACTTTGACAGTATCGGCCTGGATGCCGTGCTCGCCGACTGGCTCTGTGCCCTGAAGGATCAGGGCGTGGAGGCCTTGCTGGTGCTCGGCCCGGATCCGCTGGGCGGCCAGGAGGATCGCCAGGTGCTGGCGGTTCACCCGCCCCGTTTGCTCGGAGCGGCCCAGGCGCTGGCCGACAGTCGCGATTTCGGGGCCAGCTGGCGCGACAGCGATGCACCGCTGGTGGCCTGGCAGGAAATCGCCAAGTCGGCACACGACCCCGACAGCCGGTGGCGCCGGCTTTGGCTGGCCCATGGCCAGCAGACCCTGGTACGCGTGGCCTTTGCCCTGCCGGCGGGGCGCGCATTCGAATGCTTCATGTTCAGTCCACGCGCGTTCGCCGGCCGCAGCGAAGCGGCAACACTGGCCTGGACCGCCCTGAACATCTGGCCCCTGCTCAAGCGCTCGATTGCCGAGCAGCGTCTGAGTCTCAGCCCACGTGAGCAGGAAAGCCTCAACCTGGCTTTCGAGGGCCTGACCGCGCGCGAAACGGCGCAGCGCATGGACTGCTCCGAGCGCACCGTCAACTACCACCTCGCCAACGCCATGTCCAAGCTCAAGACCGACAGCAAGCTGGCCGCCGTCCAGCGAGCCTGCTGGATGGGCCTGATCTGAGCCGGATGCTGCGCTGCAGCATTGCTGGCCTGAGGCCGTGGCGATAATGCGGCCATGACTTTCCTGGCTCTGGACGTGGGGAACACCCGCCTGAAATGGGCGTTGTACGAGGAGCCGCGTGTGGGCGCCCGATTGCTGGCTCACGGTGCCCAGTTCCTCGAGAACATTGAAAAGCTGGCCGAAGGCGACTGGAGTTCGCTGCCCTTGCCCCGCTGGGTGGTGGGCTGCGTCGTGGCCGGCGATGCCGTCAAGCGCCGGGTCGAAGAACAACTGGAGCTCTGGGACGTTTCGCCACAATGGGTGGTCTCCAGCAGCGCCGAGGCGGGCCTGTCCAACGGCTACGACCACCCGGCCCGACTCGGGTCTGACCGCTGGGTGGCGATGATCGGTGCCCGCCAGCGCCTGCTGGCCAGCGGCCCGCCACGGCCGTGTGTGGTGGTGATGGTCGGCACTGCGGTCACGGTCGAGGCGATCGATGCCGATGGGTGCTTTCTGGGTGGCATCATCCTTCCCGGGCACGGCATCATGCTGCGCGCACTCGAGTCGGGAACCGCAGGCCTGCACGTGCCCACGGGCGAGGTCAAGGATTTCCCCACCAACACCAGCGATGCGCTCACCAGCGGCGGCACCTTTGCCATCGCCGGCGCGGTGCATCGCATGGTCGAGAACCTGCGGCGCCACTGCGGGCAGGAGCCGGTCTGCTACATGACCGGTGGCGCCGGCTGGAAGATGGCGCCCAGCATGTCGACCACATTCGAACTGGTCGACAGTCTGATCTTTGACGGGCTGCTGGAAATTGCCGACCGGCGGCTGCTGGCGGTCTGAACGACCCGCCTGCGCCGCTCAGCCCTCACCCCAGGGCAGCATCAGGGTCAGGGTCAGCAGGCGATCGAACTCGGGTTCGAAGCGATCGATGATGCGCTGCGGCTGCGGACACAAGCCGCCGTCGGCAATGATGCCGAACTGCACGCCGCCACCGTAGCTCAGGATGGACACCCCGAGTCCGACGGTGCCTGTCTGGGGTACCCAGAACATGATCTGTTCCAGGGTCGAGCCACACACCTTGAGCTTCTCACCGGGGCCGGGCACGTTGGTCATGACGGCCGTGGTCTTGCGGCCGAACAGGGCCAGCATGGCGTCCTGCGCCGGCTTGACCAGCAGGCCGGCCAGTGACAGCAGACCAAAAGTCAGGATTGGCTGCAGGCTGCCCTTGAGCGCATTCATGCGCGACCGGACCGCGTAGACGCGTTCGATCGGATTGTCCAGCCCGATAGGGAGTACCAGTGGCACCAGGCCGAAGCGGTTGCCCAGTTTCCAGGCCTCGGACATGGGACGCAGGTTGATCGGCACCATGGCACGGATTTCCACCCCTTGCGTGTCATCCCCCATCTCGCGCAGGTAAGCGCCGATGGCGCCGGCCACGCACGACAGCAGCACATCGTTGACCGAGCAGTTGAGGGCTTTGCCGATGGCCTTGACACGGTCCAGCGCGATCGGCTCGCACCAGGCCACCTGCTTGCTCTTGCCCGGCTGCCCCTTCAGGCGGGTTGGCGAGTCGTCAGGCATCAGCGCCAGATCGGCCAGGTCGCTCACCAGCTGGCTGCCCAGTCGGGCCACGTGGGCCGCCTGGTCGATCGATTCGTTCAGTCCCTGCTGTGGTGAAGCCACCATGGCCAGCGAACGGGCGGCACCGCCCCCGGCCACCTCCAGCGCCCGTGCCGTGATGTCGCCCAGTGGCCGGATCAGCGTGTCCGCCAGCCAGTCCTCCGCGGCTTCCATGCCGGCCTTGCGCGCCCGGCGCGGGCGCCGGGGAGGTTCCGCGCCGCCATCGACCAGACTCATCATCACGCTGATCAGCGCGATGCCGTCACCAATGCAGTGGTGGATGCGGGCAATCAGGGCCGATCCGCCTTCGTGGTGCTCGACCAGTTCAAATTGCCACAGCGGGCGCTCGGGGTCCAGGGGCTGCAAGGTCAGCTCAGCCACCCGGGACTGCAGGGCCTGGCGGGCCGACTGACCCCGACGCCGCACCAGCGGCCGGGCCACCACATGGTGATCGATCCGGAAATGGGGGTCATCGATCCAGGCAGCCCCGGCCATGTCCTGGCGTGCGATCTGCACGAAGCGACGGTAAGGGAGCAGGCGCTCGCGCACCCGTTCGCGCAGATCGGCCAGGCCGACACCTGGTCGCAGCAACCAGACACCCACGATCATCATGCGGTTGGAGGGGGAGTCCATGCGCAGCCACGCGGTGTCCACCTTGCTCATGCGCTCGCCGTCCAGACCGAGCGTTGTGGCCAGCTCCTGGGCCAGGCCTGGAGATCGGGAACGCCGCTGCCGGACCTTGGCCGGTGTCTGGTGGGGGGCAGGTGCGGCTGCCTTGCGCTCGACCATGGTGTCTCCTGATGGGGCCTGTGGGTGTTGCCAGGTGCAGGCCGATGTTGTGGGTGCGTCCGTCTATTTTGCGGGCTGCCGCGGCCGTAAGATACCGGGGCAACCCGCCCGGGTCGACGCCGCTACCGGTTTTGGCCCGAACCAACCCACAAAGAGGAGTCCCCGTGTCCGATCTGAAGAGCCAATTCGAAGCCGCTGTCGCCAACTCCAAGAAACTCAGCGAGCGCCCCGACAACGCGACCCTGCTGAAAATCTACGGTCTGTACAAGCAGGCCACCGCCGGAGACGTCACCGAGAAGAAACCGGGTTTTGGCGACATGGTGGGCCGGGCCAAGTGGGATGCGTGGAACAGCTGCAAGGGGACGCCCTCCGAGACCGCGATGCAGCAGTACATCGACCTGATCGAGTCGCTGAGCTGAGGCTGGTGGCGGCCGTCGCACCGCCGCGCCAGGCCGCTATTTCTTGCGGCCGCCGGTGGCCACCTTGGTCGCCGGTTTGGGTTTTTTCTCTTTCAGCAGGTCGTCCAGGTTGCGCACGATCTCGCTTTCGATCCGGTCCTTGAAGGCGCCCAGCAGAAACCCGAGCTTGGCATCGAGCTCGAAATGGTCCCGGGTCACCTTGAGGATGCCGTTGACGCCGCTGCGGCTGAAGTGCACCTCGTCACAGGACCGGCCTTCCTCATAGGTGCAGCTCATGTCGAAGTCCTGCTCGGCCTCTTCGGCCCAGCGCCAGGCCACTTTGCGGGCTTCGGCCATGCCCAGGTGGTGGTCGCGTCGGATGTGGATCTCAGCCATGGTCGGTGGTGTGGGGTGTGGGTGACGGAGACCGGTTGCGGTCTCTGCGCGCTATGGTAGCCGCAGTCCGGTGCGAGTGGTGGTCTGGTCGGCCAGTGACCGAAGGGCCGTGTGGCGTTCGGTCAACGGTTGCCGCGCAAGCTCACGAACGGCCTGGTAGAAGCGCGGGAAGTCGCTGCCCGACTGAACGAACAAGGCCTCGAATCCTGGCACCAGCTCGTCGTAGGCCGCCTGCGCAGCGAAGCTGGCGTTGTTGGCCCGTGCCACCCAGGCATCGTAGCCCGGGTGACCGCCCCAACTTTCCCGCAGCCGGGCGTATTCGGCCCTGAACTGCTTCATGACCTCGGCCTTGGCCTCTCGGCGGCTTTCCTGCGCCAGCGAAGGGTCGTTGAAGACCGCGGACAGCCGTTCGCGCACGCTGCGGGTCAGGGCACGGAAGGCCTGTCGGCGCTCATCCAGACGCCGGTACTCGTCGCGCGCCTGCTCGGACGCATGTTCTTGCAACCACTGCCGACCGCCCAGCTGCTCCACCGCCGTCGCAAAGGATTCGTTGAACAGGGTGTCTCCCTTGACGTAGAGCACCTGGTGCGCCAGTTCGTGAATGATGAGCCGGGCAAGCTCGCCTTCCGGGTAGCCGATGAAGGTGTTGAGCAGAGGATCGCCGCCGAGCCAGTTCAGCCAGCCCAGGGTGGAGTAGGCCGGCACCGGGTAGACCAGCACGTCCAGTTCGGCCGGCAGGGTGGCCGCGAACCGGCGGGCCGCATCCTCGCTGTAGTAGCCCCGGTAGCCGACACAACCGGCCACGGGGAAGCACCAGGTCCTGAGTTCCAGCGAAAACTCGTCGGTCGCGACCACGTTGTAGACCGCGGCGCGGCGCCCCAGATCGGCGTATCGCCGGTAGCTGGCGTTGTCGGGCAGGGCCAGTGACGACGAGGCAAAGTCCCGGATGCGTTGCGACAGCTCCAGCCGCTGCCTCAGCGCGGGACGGGTCGACGGATCCTCGATCCATTCCTGCACGGGTCGCGCCGCCCGCATCAGCCCCAGGTGACCGGTGACGGACTGCCAGTAGTAGCCCGGGCCCGTACCCGTCGAAGCGCAGGCCGACAGCCCGATCGCGGCCACGACCAGGCCGCAGCAGCGAAGCATGGCCGCCAGTCTCACAGCCGTTCGACCTCCACGCAGCAGTCATAAAACGCCGGTGCACGCCCCAGGTCGGTGAGACTTTGGTGGGTCAGTTCATTCACGTTGGTGCCGTTCATGCCCAGCTTGCGCCACCAGATTCCCAGGCCGTTGACCACGCCAGGCCGTGCCCGCTCGCTGACACGCGCCTTGCAGTGGTAGCTGCCTCGGCGGTTGTACACCCTCACGGCCTGGCCATCCGTGATCGCGCGTGACAGGGCGTCCTCGGGGTGGATTTCCAGCCAGGGCTCACCTTCGATGTCGCGCAGGCTTTGCACGTTGACGAAGCTGGAGTTGAGAAAATTTCGGGCCGGCGGCGAGATCATGGCCAGCGGGTGCTCGGGATCTGTGCCGGCCAGCTCGTGGTTGGGCAGGTGGTCCGGCAGGCCGTCCAGGCCCATGGCCGCGAGGCGTTCGCTGAAGAATTCGCAGCGCCCGGACGATGTCGGGAAGCCGCCCTCAGCGAAGGGTGCTTCGGCGACGGGCAGCGTGGCATGGCCGCGCTCCAGCAGCCAACCGAAGTCGACCGCATCGCCGTAGGCCTGGCGGCACAACGTCTGGTCGTCGTCGGCAAAGCAGGCCTCGTCGAAGCCCATGCGCCGGGCCAGGGCGCGGAAGATGTCGGTGTTGGTGCGGGCCTGGCCCTGCGGCGCAATGGCGGGGCGGTTGAGCAGCACATCGGTGTGGCCGTAGCTGGCGTGGATGTCCCAGTGCTCCAGCTGGGTGGTGGCCGGCAGGACAAAGTCGGCCTGGTCGGCGGTGTCGGTCAGGAAATGCTCCAGCACCACCGTGAACAGGTCCTCGCGCTGGAAACCGCGCACCACCTGCGATGACTCGGGGGCCACCGCCACCGGATTGCTGTTGTAGACGACCAGGGCCTCGATCTGCGGTCCGAAGCCGGGCGAGGCATCGCGCAGCAGGTCCTGTCCGATGGTGCTCATGTTGATGGTGCGAGGCTGCCGGCCGGCCAGCAGGTCGGGGCGCTGCAGTGCCGCCCGCTGAACCGGAAAGAAGCCGGACGACGACAGCAGCAGTCCGCCAGCGCGGTGCCGCCAGGCACCCACCAGGGCGGGCAGGCAGGCGATGGCGCGTACCGCATTGCCGCCACCGCGCACGCGCTGCATGCCGTAGTTCAGGCGGATGGCGGCCGGCCGGATGGTGCCGTAGTCCTGCGCCAGCCGGCGGATCTGCTCAACCGGAACGCCGCACACCCTGGCGGCCCGCTCGGGCGGCCACTGCAGCGCTCTCTCGCGCAGCCGGTCCCAGCCCAGCGTGTGGCGCCCGATGTAGTCGTGGTCCAGCCAGTCGTGGACGATCAGTTCATGCATCAGCGCCAGCGCCAGGGCGGCGTCGGTGCCGGGTCTGAGCGCGATGTGCTCGTGGCATTTGTCCGCCGTCTCGCTGCGGCGCGGATCGATGCAGACCAGGCGGGCTCCCTCGCGCTTGGCCTGCTGGGCCAGGCGCCAGAAATGCAGGTTGCTGCCGATCGAGTTGCTGCCCCAGATCAGGATCAGTTTCGATTCGGCGAAGTGCTCCACCTTCATTCCGACCTTGCCGCCCAGCGTGTGGATCAGGCCTTCGGCGCCGGCCGATGCGCAGATGGTGCGGTCCAGCAGGGAAGCGCCCAGCCGGTGGAAAAACCGGGCCGACATGCTCTCGCCCTGGACCAGCCCCATCGTGCCGGCATAGCTGTAGGGCACGATGGCCTGCGGGTCGCGCGCGGCGATGGCCTGCAGTCGCGTGGCAATGGCGTCCAGCGCTTCATCCCAGCCGACCGCCTCGAAGCGGCCACTGCCCTTGGGGCCGACGCGGCGCAGCGGCTGCAGCACACGCTCCGCATGGTAGGTCCGCTCGGTGTAGCGCGAGACCTTGGTGCACAGCGCGCCATCGGTGTGGCGGTGGGACGGATCACCCTGCACCCGCAATGCCCGGCCGTTGCTGTTCACGCTGGTGACCAGCGCGCAGGTGTCGGGGCAATCGTGCGGACAGGC